>NZ_FNPJ01000076.1 GCF_900107265.1 Nitrosomonas sp. Nm33
GCGAGAAAAATACTTTCATAACCGCGTATTTGACAGCATCGATACGCTCGAGAATCATTTGGTTAGTGCATTATGTAATCTCGAAAATGCCCCGGATTTAATCAAAAGTATAACCGGCTGGGATTGGATTATTAATGCAGTTTCTAGTGCAAATTAGAATTATATACATTTAAGCTCGCCAATTCCAAAAAATTAAAATTACAATCTTTTAATTATGGTACAACAGCTTCGCTCTTGTACGTGGGATTGAAACAGACTGGCATTGCCAGACTGTGAGGTGAAATCTATCAGAGTCAGTTTAATTTTCTACAATTAGTGATAAGTCATCATTAATAATAACTTGACAAATATGACAATTGTTGGCGAGCGATTGCGAGCACTGGCGAGTATTATATTAATAAATACAGTTGGTTATAACACCTGTTAAACAGAATTAATAAATTAAAAATCAATTAGTTAATTTGAGAACGTGACAAAAATTTATAATCCAAAATTATTAATTCACCATGAGATTTGAAATCAGAAGGTCCCGAGTTCGATTCTTGGTGTCAGCACCCTTAAAATCAATGGCTTAGGAATAATTGCCTAAACCATTTTTTATTTGTGGGGCACTGATGGGGTACTCGGTGATAATGAATGATAATGAGATGAAGCCTCTTTTTAGGCTTGCTGGCGATATAGGATATGGTTCGCTATCGAAGATAATAAAAATAAACCTCTGTAAACTGGGTATAAGTTTTTTCTTTAAATTTTGTGGTTTATTAGAAAAAGCGTAGCGTACATCAGTTACGCTTTTTTGTACCATTTCGTTATCAAGATTAAAGAGAGAATGAGGCTCTCAATTAGAGTGTGAGCAACTGTTCCTGCCTTTTATATATTTGATTTTATTTCTTCTGGCTCGTCATTTTTTATTAGTCTTTACGCACTTTAAATATGTGTCATCTCTGAATTCTTCCATGGCTCTTTGTTGCATAGGTTCAGTGCTATATCTTGGTCTATCATATGCATCAATAATTATCATCTCAATTAAACTTTGATCATCTTTAGGTCCTTCTTCTTTTGTTAGTTCCATCAATCTTGACATTGCAACACCTGCTTGCCTTGATTCCATTATTGCTGTAGCGTATGCTGATGCTACTTCGCAACCTTTGCGCCAATTATCTGCATATATTGGAGTTGCAAAGACCAAAAAAAATAAAACTATTAAAAATTTCTTCATAAATCTTCCTGTTTAAGCATAGCTATTGTTATAACGGATTTTTTTCGTAATTTCTGAGTTGTTGCCAAAATGCATAATAAATTCTGGATTTTCAAAATTTTGACATAGATAATGCATTTTGAATAAAAAATTTTGTGTGAATAATTGGTTTTAATTTTTTTATCTTTTATTACTCTCGCTTTAAAAAGATCGCATTTTTTATTTTTTGTGTCCCATAACAAAATATTATTAAATTAACTATATGTAATATAATAAAGTTATTTAATATTTATGCTGATTGTGTATCCGATGACGACAGGCCGTAATTGATTGTTTTATTAAATACAAAGATAGATATAAAATAAAAATGGCGATTTCCATAGATATAGAACGTGACAAATCTGATGATTATCAGCGTGTATTGGCGAGCATAGGCGAGTAAAAATTATTAAAAAACAGGTAGTTATAACACCTGTTAATCATTAATAATATTCATTTAATCAATAGATTGCATACATAGCGTGACAGAAACCGCTATAACACATTACGTGCTGAATAGCATTGCTTTTCAGGTAGAAAAAAAGCTGGTGCTAAAAAATTGTGGAAACATTAGATTAAGCTTCAGCAAGTGCAATCAAATTGAATCACGATAAACCAAATACCAGATTAGAAATAATAATTCTTATTGAATAATAGAATTCTTACTGGCAACTTTCATGCTCTGATTCACATCATTAATCAATAGTGTGAAGCTACTTCAAATATCTAAAAGAAATTTGTTTAATTTCTTAATTAGCACCCATAATGAAATAACGAATGTTGTCGAACGAAAGGGTAAGGAGTAGCTATTATGGACTTAGAAGTAGGAAAGTTAGACGCGCTAAAATTTCTAACAAAACAGTACATTGAAAATGTCTGGATATCTACCGGCATACATCTGGTTGCGCTCGGTTGGTTATTTTCTTCTGAGCAAATACACATGCTTATAAAAGAAGAGCTTTTTATACAAATTGGTTTAACGTGTATTTTATTAGTACTTGAATGCCTTCGTTGGTTTGTAAACAGGCCAATTTATCGTCGTATAAGATTTCTGGAAATAGATGTAGCAAAAAAAATCAGTATAGAGCTGGCAGATGCCTGCACTATCAAACCCTATAGGTTTATATGTAATGAACTCTCGATCTGTTTGCTAACAGTTTTTGCAATAGCCTTTATATGGCTTTATCCATATTTATAAAACAAATCAGGCACTGCAGTCGCAAACGAAAATGTTACCGAGTTTGAATTAGTCATAAAGAAAACGTGACAAATATGATGATTATTGGCGTGTTTTAGCGAGCACTGGCGAGTATTAAATTAATA
This sequence comes from Nitrosomonas sp. Nm33, assembly GCF_900107265.1. Taxonomy (GTDB): domain Bacteria; phylum Pseudomonadota; class Gammaproteobacteria; order Burkholderiales; family Nitrosomonadaceae; genus Nitrosomonas. The sequence continues at coordinate 2,561 of NZ_FNPJ01000076.1, forward strand.
AAAACAGGTGGTTATAACATCTGTTAATCCGCAGGTCCCAGGTTCGAGCCCTGGTCGGGGAGTCATATGTGTGTAAGTCGTTGTTATATATCGAGATTGCCGAACTGGATTGATGGGGCTCCGAGATGATCGCCGGATTTCGGCTTCTGCTTCCACATAACATGCATTTTTCTTGCATCTCGCCTGTCGGTAGGTTGCTGATTTTCACAAATAATCCTTCTGTTTCTTTTGATTAAGCAAGGGATAGATTTGATTTGCATCGCATTGTTGCAAAAAATCTCTGAAAAACCATTCTAGTCTAACTTATGGGATTGTCTGTCGCGCACTTAGCGTGCAGCATCCTGCATTAAAAAGATATCCGTGTAAAAGAAAATTATTTGGATATGTGCAGCTATAAGCTTGCCAAATTATTCAAATACAGGTTTTTTCTTTCATTTATTTAATTCAGCAACCTCTTATTCATAAATGCCAACTTAAAGCGCTACACAAATTCTGTATAATTTCATTGTATCCATATGTGACACAATAAATTTCATATTTTGATACTTATTTTTTTGTTATTTATATAGGTATGATGCAACATAGAGAATTAGTATTAATATGATGAATAGGGTTAATGTATTAAAAACCATAATATTGTTATAAGTAATATTAAGATAAATCATCTCGAGCTATTAAGCAAAGCACCATCTTGAAGAATCAAATTAATTATAAGTTTGATTCCTGCAAAGAACGTATCTTTAACATGGTTACTCTTAATCAACTAATGACACAATATTTTTGATAAAAGCTTTTAAATAAAGAAAAGATGTGAAATTTAATATAAGTTGATTGAGGGGTTATGATGAAAAAGGTCAATTATTTGGTAATTGTTTTGATGCTCGGTTTCTTGGTTGGTTGCGCACAAATGAATCCAATAGGAAACGTTCAGGGTAATGAATTTTATAGTGCTAAGCTGCGTGCCATAGACCCTAACAATCATGATGCGTTGGCTAAACATTACGAAGATACGGCCGACGAGATGAAAGTAAAGCTGCAAGAACAGAAAAAACTGCTTGAAGAATATGAAGAACGTAGTAACTCTTATGGACGGAAAGGCCAAGATCTTCAGTCACGTATTACTGCTAAAATTCGCCAATATGAAAATACTATCAAAGAGAATCTGAAAGAAGCTGCCATTCACCGAAAAATGATACAAGAAGAAGAGAAGCGAGAGCTCGGTTTTAACAAATGAAGGAAATGTAGATTCTCAATTGAGCTCTAGCATTTATTCAAAAATGCATTCAAGCTTCTGAAGACTAAAAATCGGAAAAAAGTAGGCTGAGTTTTCAATCGGCTGGCTTAGACTATATTGCTGTCTATGTGGAATTCTTAAAATCCTAGAGATAGAGCTGATCGCTGGCGAAGTGCACTACCGGACTTGCTGTTCTTTTCTTTGTGTTTTTTTTACCTCTACGTTTTGAACGTCGTTAAGTAGGATGCTGTAACGACAGTGATTACCATGAGCTTTTGTACCATTATTCGGTTAGTCATCGCAATTATTTCCATGCCTCTGTGGGAAAGCCAAAGGAGATTAGTGTGAACGTGGGGAAAATAGCGCTTGCTCTTTGGGTAGTGACAGTGGGCGCCTTTGCTTTCTATTTTGTGCGAGGCCATACATCCATCAGTACGGATCAGCGGCGTGCCATTCAATTGAGTGTCGAGGAAAAGGATTTTGTGTTGGCTGAGATGAGGAGTTTGCTTTCGTCTGTCAATGGCATATTAAGGGGACTCCATGAACACGATATGATTGCTGTAGCCGAAGCTGCAAAATCTGCTGGTATGGGCATGGCCGTCGATGCCTCACCTTTACTCATGGTGAAGTTACCGCTTGAATTTAAAATCATGGGCATGGGCTTGCATGAGGATTTTGATAAGTTGTCAGTGGATATCAAGACTGGATTAAACAGGGATCAAGTTATCCATCGATTATCCGAGCTGACAAGTAAATGTGTGTCTTGCCACCAGATCTATCGCTTGAGTTCAGACCGGACAGATTAGAGCGTTTAAGAGGAGTTGCTGTGGTCACCACAAAACTCAGCATACATCACAATACGCATAGTGCTGGAAGGCCTGCGTGGCGATGACAGTATTGCAGTGAACCACCCTCAGGTTTATTGGAGACTTTATTTCTTGAGAGAATGGAGTTATGAATAAATCAATAAGATACTTGCTTAAAGTCCGCAAACGAGCAGCTAAAATGATTTTGAGATAACGAGCCGGTTATGAATCCCAATGAATAGTCATTAATTCATTGTCATCATAGAGCTATTCGAAGAAACCACGCAGAACACAATGATTCTCTGGAAAACCTAGGATAATTCAGATCGCTAGCCCATACAGCCAAGTCTCTCGGAAGCAATTTCATTTTTCTTGATATTGAGACTGATTGACATGGTCTAATAGACCATGTCAATCAGGATCGTTTTCACCAAGCGCTGCGATGGATTCCAGCATGTCATATAACCCGACCGGGCCAATTGCTTCACCCATGCGGCCAGTCGCCTGGCCACGACTGTTGCGTGCTACGCGCGCAATGCCAAAATGCACTTTGGCGCTGCAGCTTTCGATCTGAAACGCAGCCGGTGCGACATCGACCGCGGGTGCATCAGGGGTAAAGCGTTTGATCAGGCCTCGCTGGTAAAATCAGGCGGCCCGACCACATCACGCAGTTTTACCCCTAATGCGGATGTTTTGATGTGCATGATCAAATCGTTTTCGAGTTCAGCGAGCATCAGCAGCCTCATTGATAGCGCGCTCGATACGCTTTAATATCCAGTTTTCATCCTGTGTGCTTATACCCATGTAGGACCATGCCGGGATGGTGCTGAATGACGTGTAACATAATTGTCGTTGGCGAGCTGAAAGCGCAGTGCTTTAGCGATCTTTGCTTTAATGACGCTACCGAACTGCTGAATGGCTGCATAAACACGGTTTACACTTACCTGGGCAAAATTGCTTGTTGATATAGGTGTAGGTTTCCTCCTGCGTTGGTTCGGAAGGTTTCAAACCTAGCTGATCCAGCGTGTCTTCATCCAGTCGCATTACGCCACATTTACAGTCCCATGCCTTGACCGGATAATGCGCTTGCTAGAATGGATGGTCCACAGGCAACACCAGTTCATTCCAGGCTGAGTGCTCCAGGCGGGGATGCTCAGAGTTGTTAGCGTCATACTTGAGGTAAGGAAAAGTATCTTTATTTCTTTGAATGCGTTTCCCATTGCCCTTTGCTGTGGGCGGTGCGCAGATTAGTATCATAAATAACCTTCATGCGGCGCGTGCTGCCAAGCTGCATGTTCTTTACTTCACCAGTTATCGGGTTGGTCATGTCAGCGTGTTCCCACCAACCTTTCTGCAGTAGCAGGGGAGCTAATTCTTTGCGGAATTGCTCGAAGGTCGTATCGTTTGCCAAAGCTGTATCAACCGCCTCGTGAATATCGCGCAAGATATCGAGCTGCATCGCCTTGGCTACGGTGAACGCAGCTTGATGTTCTTGTTGCCAAACATCCTTCCAACTAAAGGCGATGAGGTATCCATCGATTCAATTAATCCGGCTGTTTTTGTGCGAAATTCATTCAAGCTGCTGGTCGTCGCTGCTAGTTCCAGGACGGGCGCAATCAGTGGAGAATTTGGTGAAGGATGATCGGACGCAGAAACTTCACGGAATTGCCGAAGCCGACGAGACCTACTTACTTGAATCTGAGAAGGGATCTCGGCACATAAAGCGGAAAGCGCGTAAGTGTGGCGGTTCCGCGACAAAACGAAGCATTTCTGATGAACAGGTTTGCATACTCGTTGTTTGAGATCGCATAGGGCAGACACTGGATTTCGTGATCGGAAAAGGCCTTGTGACTAAGACGTAGTTACAAGACTGCTTGCCGCCTTTTCTAGATGAGGACAGCTTACTAGTTAGTGATGGGAATCCCTTATACCACTACTTTGACTTTGCGCAGGAGATTGCTATCACTCATGAGACTGTTAATTGCTCTGCAGGAATCGGCATCAAGAGTGCTTATCATTTCCAGAATGTCAATACCTATCATGGTCGTCTCAAGAACTGGCTCAACCACTTCCATGGTGTTGCCACCAAATATCTCTCCAATTACCTTAGCTGGAGACGGACTATCAATATTCGTCGCTTGAACACCCCTGAATTATTCCTCCGTGCTGCTCTTCGGATATTTCCACACATTTTGATGACATAGCCTAAAAAATTGAATAATAAAAAGGATAAGACTGAATTTAGTGAAAATCTATTTTAGATAAGAAACAGCTTATACCTAGACGATGCAATAAGCATCGTTATTTTGTAGAGGTGTATTTAATAAATGTGTTGCAATATGATGATGGTTAGTTTGTATTTGTCCTCCCAGATTTATGGGACGCTTTACAATCAGTCGGATGCTCTTGGGATACGTTCAATACAAATTGATAGTTTTTGATGTGCGATTTTAATTTTATTATTTGGGGAGAAGATGAAAAATATAGTTTTATGTGCCGATGGCACTGGTAATAAAGGTGGATATGGTAATGACACTAATGTCTATAAAGTATATAAAGCTGTAGATATTCATCACAACGGAATTCAACAAATCGGAATTCAACAAATTACTTTTTATGACCAAGGTGTCGGCACAGAAAAAAGCGATACTAATAAAAATAAATATTTGACAGCCCTATCCGCTGCTTTTGGTTTTGGCTTTCAACATAATGTACGTGATCTTTATAAATCTCTCGTAAGAAGCTATAACATTGGTGATTCGATATTTTTATTTGGTTTCAGCCGTGGGGCAGCTACAGTTCGAGCTTTGACAGGTTTTATCCATCACTGCGGATTGATTGATAGAAATCATCCGAAACTACAAACCAACGGTGTTTTCGATGATGAAAAATTTAAGCAACTAGTTGATGAAGCAATTAAGTGTTATCAAGTCAAAGGTAAAAAAGCAGATGATTTCAAAGAGAAATATGCAATTAAAGATAATGAATATGCACCTGGTGGAAATTTGAAAATAAAATTCATCGGTGTTTGGGATACTGTTTCAGCCTTGGGTTTCCCAAAAGATTTCAGCATGGCTTTTGAATTGTTTTTCAAGTTAGTTGACAAGCTCAGTGATTATATATGGCCACACAACTTCTATGATTATGATTTAAATCCATCTATAGAAAATGCTTATCACGCTATCTCGATTGACGACGAAAGAAAAACTTTTCACCCAATGATATGGAATGAAAGTAAAACAAATGGTCATGTTGAACAAGTTTGGTTTGCTGGAGTACATTCTAATGTTGGTGGCGGTTATCCGAGAACTGGCCTGTCGGATATAGCATTGGAATGGATAATAACTAAAGCCCAAGCACATGGTTTGATTTTTTATCAATCACATAAGGATCAAATTTCTGGAAGCGCCAATAAAAATGATAGGCTTTACAACTCCAGAGACGGAGTCGCGATATATTATCGCTACAGCCCCAGAGATTTAGAGTCGCTTTGCGAAGGAAAACTTAAAGATAATAATAAAATCGCGATACACAAAAGCGCCTATGAGAAAATCAAAGATGTTTGTGATCCATATGCGCCAAATGGTTTACCTATCAGCTTTGATGTTGTAGGTTTGAATCCAAACTATCCATTCAAACCTACCACCATTCATACACCTTCAGTTGACCAGGGAAATATAGAACAATGGGATGCGCTTAAAGCAGAAGAGAATAAATACATAAAAAGTCGGGAGATCCTATATCGATTGTTTGTTGAATTAACTCTTCTTATATTTATAGTGGCTGGATATTTTTGGATATGGGGTATCCCTGAATCATTAAAACACAATGAGACTCTGCCCGAAACTCCTTACTTGGTAAAGCTTGCAGATTTTTTGAATTATATTACACCAGTCTATTTTGAGAACTTTATAACTGTTGTGGTTTGTAACTATCCAATAATATTCTTTAGCATGTTGGCTATACTGTTTATTATGTCTAGTTTAAGTAAATTCTTTACTAAAAAGCTGCGTGATGTTTGCAGAAAATTATGTAACTTGGTTCCTATACTTAGTATAGAAAAGAAAAGCTAGATATTATTAATAAAATAGCGTCAACCTAAAAACGACTATCTCCGCCTCAAATCTACATTCTTCAACATACATGACGAACATCTTCATTAGCTATCGGCGCAATGACGTTAGTGGTCACGCAGGTCGCCTATGCGACCGCCTGAATGCTCATTGGGCGGTGACAAAGTATTCATGGATGTTGAAGATATCCGACCGGGGCAAGATTTCGTTCGGGCAATAGATGATACAGTGGCGGGCTGTGATTACCTTCTTGTGCTGATCGGTCCTCGGTGGGTAGAGATGATGGAACGGGACTCTAGTGCGACTTATGATTTTGTTCGCCATGAGATCCATGTCGGCCTTAGCCGTAATATCACCGTTATTTCAGTTTTAGTGGCAGGAGCTCGGATGCCTGAAGCGCGGCAGCTTCCTTCTGATCTTGCTGAGCTAAGCCGACGCAATGCTATCGAGATTCGTGATGATCGATTCGATGATGACGTAGCCAAATTGATCGAATGCCTTAATATTCCTTCCTTTACGAAAGCTGTGAAACCTACGTTGCGCTCACACCGTCGTGTCTTCGCTAGCACGATTGCATTCGTGCTGGCTGTAGTTGCCCGGAGCTACGCTTATTTTGTTGCGCCCTGCTGCCACTGAGATCAATGGAAAATGGGTGGTTGACATGCAAAAACCAGGTCAGCAATCTTATTGTATCAGCATGACTCTTAGTAATGCAGGTAACACAATCCACGGGATAGTCAACTATCCAACTGGAGACGGGCCTATTCAAGAGGAATCTTTCGACGGCGCATCGCTGACGTTTTCCACTTCGCGCATCCCACAGTTTGAATCATCGCCAGTTGTTATCCGTTTCACAGGCAAAATTGAAGCCGATGGCATTCATCTTACCTCGAACGATGCTTCCGGTGTCGCGACTGGAGTCGCACGCAGAAGTGTTTCACCATAGATTACCGTTTGTATCGGGAAATTGCTTTGGTTTCTAGCGATAGAAGTAGCTTTCGCCTAGCACTTAGCCCTAGGGAGGGCAGAGAGTATTGTTGGCAAAATCATGGAGGTGATGCAAGGCAGAGTAGGTGCAGGTCGGCTCGCTCTCCCGCCATGATAGCGGAGGGGAGGGTGCGGGGGGCAGCTTGCCCTCCAGCGCATGTATAGTTGGCCGCTGTGTGGCCGTTTTGGAGTGTGGATGGCTACCCCATCCGAATTTTCCGGGTATTACCCTGGGCAATTTGGGTCGTTTCTGCCGGCTCTCCCCGTTCGTGCTCGCCGTCATCGGATTTCAGGATGATGTTCAGAAATAGTTCAGCGGAAACTACTATAGGTCGTTGTTTTGCATGACTGATACGTGTTCCAGGGGTGATCGCCGGACTTCGGCTCACGCTTCCACCGAATAGTTAAATTTTCCCCCTTCAAGCTTCTTACGTGAATTGCTCAGAACGTAATTTAACCTTGCTTTTTCACTCCAAAACACTTGTCTTCCTTTTGCAGATTTTGCTTTTGCTTTTCGACAATGCTGATCGATCCTATTTTTGACAAGCAATTACTCGTAGTTAAGAAATCTTTAATGACGCTTCTTTGCCATATTTTTGTAATAAAAGTTGATTATAAAGGTAATGGTTATTTGTAATTGAAAGGATTTTAAAATGATTAAAAATACAAAACCAGCTACCAAATCATCAGTTGAGAATGTGACAATTGATTATTTTTCTGTGAAAGATCCTACGTATTCTTTAAGGGCACTTTTGAGTTTGTTGAATGCTAAATCTCCAACAGTTTGTGCAAATCATGAGCTGAGTTCTCAATTTTTTTTGTATTTAAAACTGGCTAATTATTCGATTCTTGAGGCGCTGGCAAAGCGCACAAGCGTTAGCTTAAATGAAATAACGAATGAAGTGCTTACTGTAGGTGTTGCGTATATTCTTAGCCATTTGGAAGAAGATTCTAAGAAAAGAATTAAAGAATTGGCTGAAAAGATTATTCAAGATGTAGAATTAAAAAATCTACTATGGGAGGACAAACATTTATCTGAAATTTGCTAACTTATCCGGGGCACCTACATCACCATTTCTGTAAGATCATAATGAATCTGGCAGATGTGGTCTGCCTGTTTGTTTCAATTGCCAAGATATTCAAATAAAAAATACAAAATTCTAAGCCAACAACCAAGAACCTTCAGCGACGCTTAGGACTCGATAATCTGAAAGTGTCGCATCCTACAAAGAGCATCCTCCATCATCAATTGGCCCTGGGCGTTTTGCTTTTTCTGTCTTCGTTTTCGATAAGGAAGTATATCATGCTAGTCCTCAATGTCCCTGCCCTGATCAATTGTATCTCCGATCCAGCTATTCGAGACCTGGCACAGCAGTGATTTTCGGAGAGATACAACAGGGAACCCTGCGACTACAACCCCCACGGCTACATGATCATCGTGGAGCCAGGCAACAAAGATAGCTGCCCGCTATTGGATAGTCTCGGGGCGCCGGTCCGACCCGCTCCCTCTGGAATCGCGGGGGAGCGGGGTGCAGTGGCCCCACATATGCATAGTCGGCCGCTGCGGGGCGGTTGCGGGGTTGGGATGACTATCCCCATCCCGTGCGCTCCCGGCGGCCCACGGAAGGGCGATATCGTGGAATTCATTCCGCTTAAACCCAACTCGACTACGCTTTAGCTTTTAATCTCACCAACCGGGACCATTGGTCGTGTATCCAGTGATCATCTAGAGGCATTTCTCTCAGCAAGTAATGCCTGAATTATTATCCCGGATTGGAGCGTTCTCCAGTGGGGCTGCTTTTCACCGTCCTTCTCCAGGAAGCTATCGGCAGGAATCGAGACAGGTCTGCACCACTTTTATGAATCGCTTAGAATCGATTATTAGGTTTATTTCGACACGTTACTCACTCGGGTTACGCTAGACCCAGAAATCCAACGGTTCGGGCTATAACGACGACTCCCATAAGTATCCAAAAAATGTTTAGGAGTGTGTATGCCGCATCTTTGCGTAAAAATGCGCACCATGTGAGGATAAGGGAATCAAGAGTATTGACAGTCCAGACAAACATGAAGGGGCTCTCTGGGCCGAGCCAACTGACCATAGTGAAGTTACAAATTCGCATGATAACTCCAATCATTTCTAAGGTTTTCATGTGATTGATAATAAATGTATTCATGCTCATCAATTTACCAGTTCAGTTTTTGTGCTTATATTTCGTCGCCTAGTTGCTATTTGGGAATTATCTTGACCCTACTTTCTTGCATTTACCTAGAGCACCCATGTAATCCCACATCATGCAACATACTAACCTAACTTGGCGTTGGACTGAGGAAGTATGTTTTGTTGCATGGATATTGGTTTCCATTACTTATTATTAGATTATTTTTGCTTGTGGAAAAGATAGACTTGAGATAGTGCTATGTCAATATCTGGTGGACATAGTTGCCCACTGCGGGGTGCAGATTGGCCCACCTCGCCGCAGTTCGTGGGGTGAATGGGACACAAGTTGGTCCCCAGCGCACGCATGGTTGGCGACTGTGCGGCCGTTTCAGGGCAGGGATGACTATATCCTTTATCCGAATTTTCCGGGCATCACCCTGGGCAATTTTGGGTCGTTTCTGCCGGTTTCCCCCGCCCGTGTTCGCCACCACTGGGTTTCGAGTGATGTTCAGAAAAAATTCGGAGGAATCCGTCGTAAGCTGTTGATTTGAATGAGAGAGGAAGGCAGAGGCACGCCATCAGTGGGTGCAAGGTTCAGCTCTGGTTCGGTCTGTGTGGATCGGTTCGGTGTCCGGAGAAAAACTACTTTGGATTCTTCATCTATTTGTAGGCATGAGTGACTGAGCTCCGGACTGTTAATCCGCAGGTCCCAGGTTCGAGCCCTGGTCGGGGAGCCACGCTATGTGTAAATCTTTGTTCTATATCGAGATTACCGAACTGGATTGACGAGTGCTCCGAGGTGATCGCCGGACTCCGACTCCTGCTTCCACATAACGTGCATTTTTCTTGCATCTCGCCTGTCGATAGGTTGCTGATTTATCCAAATGATTCTTTTGTATCTCCTTATAAATTAATAGTAGACACATCATTTGCCGGTAGTCAATTCATGAAAACTTCCCGTCTTCTGTATCATCAGAAGCTCTCTTTCGGCTTCAAATAAAACCGGTCAGATCATTTGCTAAAAGTCTGAGCAGTTTATTTGTTTTCTACATTAGCCGGTCTAGCAATATTGTTTTCTTGCAATGTATGTTATAAAGAAAATGCGTGCTATTAAACTTGAGAGACAAGTTAGACAAGCTGATTCTTTTTCTGGAAGTTGTGGAATTGGACAGCACGATCTTAGCTAAAACTAAGAGTGAGAGTGTTTTGACATTATTAATCTTAAGCAAAATAAGGAGTAATTGTCATGAAAGCGATATCAACTATTATTACAGCTGGAGTGTTGGCGTTTTTTTTGAGCACCCAAGTCTATGCAGCATCTACAGCAGGATATGCTTTTGAAGCATTAGAACATGCTGAGGAAGCAGAGAAGCATGGAAAAATGGGGCATTCCAAAGAACTACTCGAACACGCAAAGAAAAGCTTGGAACACGCTCAAGCTGCAAGCAAGGAGTATGCTGAGGCCCAAAAGAATGAGGCCCACAAGAATATGGATGAAGCCATTGGGCACTTAAATGAAGCCGTTAAGCATGCTGAAATGAACCATGCTGATGTTGCAACCAAGCATACCGAACAAGCCATCCAACTTATACGTAAATCTCGTCATTAATCGTAGCAAAAAGCATGTGCCCCCATTATGGCTGGGGGTTTGATAAAAGATGGTATCCTTTATCAAACCATCAATTGAATAAAAAAATAAAGTAATCCTTTAACCAGTACCGTATTAATTACGACTAACTAGGTCGTATACCCTCAAATGAATTAGTAAGTATCTAGAAAAAAACATCTAAATTCCAGAAGACAAGGAATCAGAAAACGGCCGCGATATCAATTGCAGATACGCGGCTTTTCTTTTTTTGTATCTGCTTTTATTTTGTCTGCTAGCACTATGCCTGTCTTAATCATATTGATGTGATCAGTTAAGGTTTGAACTATTACCCAAATAGAGATAGCCAACTTTCCACATGAATCATTGTAATTTATATGGTTTCTGCAAATTTGTTTATAGTAAATTATTACTTGTCCACAATTTCTGTGGATAACTTTGTGGATAATCTGTCAGTACTGCTGCTAAGATGGTTATTTGTAATAATCTTTTCTGGATCGATTAAATTTTAAACATATAATAATATCATTTATAATCAATAGCTTCTTATTTTGTTGTTTATTTCCGTAGTTTTGATTGATGCAAGATGCTTTTTAAAAAGCAATGTGGATTACTTCAGGATGTCAAGAAAATCTTCAATTCAATTGCATGCATTCCTATTTGAAATGTTGAGATTTTTATTCTGCAAAGAGAAGTTTTGAAGCTCTTCAGCAAGATTGAGTAAGCTTATCTTATGTTTAATGATTGGAGCCACTGCCCGATACTGTTTTAGTCGGGCAAAAGCGTTTTCCACCAAATGTCGATATCTATACAAGCCCCAATCCATATCTGCGTTACCCTTCAACGAATTGCGCTTTCCTGGAATCACAGCCATGGCTCC
>NZ_FNPJ01000133.1 GCF_900107265.1 Nitrosomonas sp. Nm33
GCTTACACGTTCCGCGAGAAGAAACCTTCACTTAATATCAGATTCACTCAAGCTCTTCCACTTGTAGGGTTGTGATTCTTATGTCGAACTCACGTTAATTAAGATCATGACATATAAAGGAATTTTAGAAATTATCTCATTCACCAGAATAGTGATGCTACTACGAGGTACATCGTCTGTCGCTCCAGGCGCGAATGCGGCGTTGCTCTTTGCTGCAGAGAACGGCCCTGCGGCCTCATCGCGCCTGGCCTCACACCTGGATCACTACACGCTCCACCTCGTCCAACTGCGGTTTTTAGGTTAAATCGAAAATAGTAAAATAACGTAGGAATATTTCCTGCTATGTGTAGGAAATATTCCTATTTTTGTGTAGGAAAATAAACTACATAAATTATATGTTATTTCCATTTATAACATTATAATATTCTCACATAATACTTATAGTTATTAACTGCCTGCATGTTGTGTCGGGTCTGTTCTAATGTTCGAAAGTGGCTGCTGGGTGCACTTTATCTCCTAATGGTTCATAAGCATGGAAAAACTGGTTTTAGATCTCTGTCTGATTTCGCCCGCTCAACCGTTGCTTTGTGATGCTTATCGCCGGATTCTGCGCTTACTGGAGCGAAACCGGAAGTCGGTGGATGTTGTAATTACCAGGAGGGGATTGAACTCGCTACAAGAGGAAGCGGATTGGACAACTGTCCAATCTCTGGCAGATCTTAATTCGAACGAGAGAGAACCGGATATGTACCTTTGCTGGGATTTATCGGCGATCAATGAGGTACTGGGCAGCACCCGCCGTCAGCCAGTGGTTTATGGCGTGACGATCGATAATATATTGCAAGGTGTCCTTCCGGTGCATCCACGCATCGTGGGCTATCTCTCCGATGCGCCATTCCTGCGAGGGATGTTGGTGGGTTGCGGTGTCCCGCTGGATCGGCAATTCAGCTTGACCGCAGAGATAAATACGGAGGATTATCCCTCGCCGAAATCAGCGGTTTCTAAACTGAATAGCGTGCTCTTGTTATCTGATGACACCGTCTTTAGTTCGACGGTGGCAGCTGCCTGCGAAGTCTTAGGAGTGGGGCTCGAGCGCTTGCAGCATGCCGCGAGTGTGCAGGAGATGCCGCCGGAGTTTTATGCTCGTTACAGATGTGTCATCGCAGCGGGTCGAGCAGCACTTCAGGCTGCGGCGGCCGGGGCGACTGTAATTGTAGCAGATGAACGCGGCAGCGCCGGGCTGCTGACACAGGAAAATCTATCGCGGGTTCTCGATGCGCATGCAGGGCCAGCTTGCTTTGAGAACTCCGGCGGGATAGAAACAATTTTGTCAGCTTTGAGAGACAGCCTGGTCGTGGACACGTCTGGCCTGGCCCAGCAGCTTTGTATAAGTCACAGCGAAACAGCGCGTGCGCGTCATTTCACCGTCTGGCTGCGGCAGGTGCGCAAGAACGCTGAAGTAGTGGCTTCTGGCCGGGATAGTAATGTAGGATGGCCTCAATTGCTGAATATCGCGGCGATGACCGCTGCAGCAAGCCAGTGGGCAAGCACAGGGTTAGGCGCTGCCGCAAAAAAGAACTTCAATTTCTCCTCTTTGCCGCCTTCCACCGAAATGCTGGTTGAGTGCGCTATGCCTGTTGCGGTCGAATTAGCGTCACAGCCACGTTTACCGTTCGACCAGTATATCGCCGCCAGTGAAGAGAAAACCTTGGCGTTATTTTTCGGTGAGGGCTGGTCCGGCGGCGAACCGTGGGGGCGTTGGACGGACAGCTCCAAAGCAACTATCCAGTTCGAAACTGAGGTAATAGACGGCAGCAGTGAACTGTTACTCTATCTTCACACTTTTTTGCCGTCAGGCTGCTTGTTCCAGCGAGTGGTTGTAAGTATCAACGGCCATCCTCTGTTATGCTGGAAATTGGACCACACCACGCACAACGTGCCTTTCCGGTTGCCATTGAATCCAGAGTATCTGAATGGAAAAAATGTATATCGAATAAAGTTTGATCTGCCGGATGCCAGTTCGCCTCAATCCTGGGGGAAGAAAGATGTCCGCATGCTTGGCATAGGATTGACAGGTTTTAAACTACGAAGGGTTCTGGAGTAAGCAACTATCCCTCAGGCATCAGTATGGTTTTAATAGCTTATTTCAAACATTGAAATGACCAGTGTTGCTGGTAATAAAACTGTAAATGCAACTGAAGTCTGAAGCTTCAGATAGCTTTATTATTGAAGGCTCAGATAATTCAACATTAAGCACCTTATTAGCTGGGTGCACTATTTCGGTTACGGTTATACGGTCTGACGAAATCAATACTTTCACTCAAAACCTTATTCCTGGCCTGTAAATTCCGATACTTTTAATTTTACTTACGCCTGATTCCTGCGCGGTACGCGGGTTCTGACCCGGTATGGCTACTGCCCAGTCGAGGGACTGGCAATAGGTAACGAACTGCAAACGCTGAACGGCGACTGGCAACCGCTACGGTAGATTGGCCATCAACGTATCACTACACTTTTCGGATTAACCAAGAATGCGCCAGTGCGTATCATCGCAGGAACCTTCAGACCGGCGTTGCCGGGGCGGGATATGTTTGTCTCTCAGATGCCCGGAAGCATTGCTTAACGCCATCCGAGTTGGTACCGCGGAGTGTCTGATCGAATGCTACCCGCGCCGTATCACGGGCCCCATTGTGGAACCGACTCGCACTCTGCTGATTCGTTTTGCGTCGGCAGAGGTCAAAGTCAGCGCGGTAGGTTAAACTGCTATCACCGCATAGCAACGCATTCATAGCATCACTTGCTACACTTTTGAGAAAGTTTCTTGCCAGATATCCATTGTCTTCCATGCGCCCGGTCATCGGTTCCACCGTTTCAATCGAGTCGTTGAAAGTGTGCTTCAGGTGATGCGGATCTGCCACCAAGCAGTTCGGAATACGAGGGCGGCCTTTCTCAGAATACAACCGTTCTTCCACTACAGACCAATGAATCTTCCCTGTCAATCGTACAGCTTGTGGTGCTGGCCCAATATCTATTCCAGTTTCACGCGAAAAAGATCGTCACAAGGATTGTGTTGTTGCTTCTTTGATTTTACTAAAATTTACCGGAGATTAGGGAGCTATAGCTGATCCCATATAAAATGATTTAAAGTGCATAAGCGGTAAAGAGCTGCTCGATGGAGCATCCTTCCTTTTTTCTGATTGTTTTGGCCTGG
>NZ_FNPJ01000026.1 GCF_900107265.1 Nitrosomonas sp. Nm33
GAATAAAAGATCTGTTCAACGGGGAATTAGCAGGTTATGCGATGGATGAAAGGATGACAACGGATCTGGTTATACAGGCTTTGTTTCGCGCAACTAATAGAAAGCTCCCGGAAAAGGGATTAGTTCTTCACTCGGATCGTGGTAGCCAATATTGTGCATATGATTACCAGGAAATATTGAAACAATTTGGCATGATCTCATCCATGAGTGCCAAAGGTGATTGCTGGGATAATGCTCCTATGGAAAGCTTCTGGGGAACCCTCAAAAATGAATTGGTACATCATAAAAAATTCAAAACACGACTACAAGCAAAACAGGAGATTACCGAATATATCGAGATCTTTTATAACCGGCAGCGCAAACAGGAAAAATCAGGTTACCTATCGCCAGCAGAATTTACACAGCGATACTATGCAAATCAACTCGCAGCTTAATCATATGGACTCCATATTTGACAACACATATCAGGCGAGCCAGCATTCGATAAATCGTTGAGAGCGCTACTCGCTTACCTGGTCGTTCCTCTATTTTCTCTTTAAGCGGAGGGACAACTACCACTCCGCCTCGAGCCGCTCCTACCAAAACTTCATCAAGAATTTGGGCTTCCTGCTCAAGCGTGGCAATCGCACGGTTACGGAGAGCCCGTTTCGTTCGAGGTGCTTCCTCCTCGCAGCGAGCAACTCTACAGTAGCGCGTGCGCATGCTACACGTCCATCTAATGGAACGTCCAATAGCCTTCGCCGTTTCCTCTAACGACATTCCCGGTTCCAAGGGCAGCAATACTGCTTGTGCCGCCCTCAACTCCTCTGCTGTTTTAGCTGTTCTCAATAATTCCCGGGCCGTTACTAATTGATCTATTCCACTTGCTTTTCTTGCCATGATTTTTTCCTCGTAATTCATGGCTATATTGTTTCATTTCTTCATTTTTCAATGCAAATTGGAATTATTCCATTTCTAAATCAAACCTGACTTTGTCGGCTTCACCTTGCCGTATTATTTATGCTGTCTGCGGCTCGCCTTCGTGTCATCTTTGATTTAGAAATGGAATTAGCACCTTTCCTGCCATTTGCGATAGAGCAAATTCCATCCCCCTCATCTAAGGAATCTAGCTTGATTCATGCATCAAGCATAACTGAGGGATGAAAATTGCATGCAATTGCATTATTGCCTGCTTTATTTGTTACCCATTAGCATTAAAAACAAAGCTAGATTGGTGTGCTCAATTGCTCCTCCACCACCTCAAGTATCGAACAGAGAATTGAGGTGAAACGTTAAGTCATTCTAATGCTGAAAGTTCTCTTAAATAATTGATATGTATTAATAATTAATTAAGATCCTATTAAAAACAAGGGAGTAAACATGGTGCTTTTAGCTCGCATAATTATAACGACATTAAGCATGATGGCGTTTATTCCTGTGTTGATCATTCCCGCAAGATCGGTGGAAGCAGCGGAAGCACCTTTGAATTACTTTTTACATAGTTATGGGCCAGCTGCCAGGCCAACAATGTATTTAGGCTGGGTGCTTGCTGGTTTGTCGATAGCCATTTGTCTTATTCTTACCTTGCTTTTGTTAACAGCTTTGATCCGTAAACGGCCCGAAATTGATCAGCGCGCAATTGGCAGTGAAGGTAAAGGGATACGCTGGATATACATAGGTACAGGAATTTCCACTCTCGTCCTATTCGGATTGGTAATTTATTCGTTAATGGTTGTGAACAAAGTTGCGAAGCCTCCGCAGACAACGATGCTTGCCTTTACCGTTACAGGGTATGGATGGTGGTGGAAGATCGAATATGAACATGATGATCCTGCGCAACGATTTGTCACTGCAAATGAACTCCATATTCCTGTGGGACAACCTGTTCGTATCAAGCTCAAAAGTGCAGATGTTATTCATGCTTTTTGGGTGCCGAAGCTCGCTGGAAAAACACAAATGGTACCGGGTCTGATAAATCAGCAATGGATTCAGGCGGACAGGTCAGGCATTTATACCGGGCAATGCGTTCAGTTTTGTGGTGTTGGACATGCACATATGGGTCTGGAAGTTGTCGCAGAAAGTGCTGAGGATTTCGAGAAATGGCTGATTGCGCAAAGAAAAATAGCAACATCTTTTGCTACATCAGATGAAAAGCTAGGATACGAACTGTTCATGGAACAATGTGCTGGCTGCCATACGATCCGTGGAACTGACGCTCAGGGTGAGCATGCACCTGATCTGACTCACCTTAACTCACGTCATCGAATCGCGGCAGGATTGTTAATGAATACTCCTGATCATTTGATGCAATGGGTCATTAATGCCCAAAAACTTAAGCCAGGGTCACGCATGCCAAGCTTTGCTTTGTCAGAAAAGGAAGCTTCAGCGCTTGCGTCATTTTTATCGACATTGGATTAGAGGAATATGGCTATCTCTAACATGACACATAATCCTGGGGATGAGCGCCTTGAACGCGTTCCGGACTTCGGTCGCGCACCAAGTGGTTCGGATGAAGAGATGCGACTGGCAAATATATGGAGATCAGAACCAGGTTGGCGTGGCTGGCTTTCTACGGTTGATCATAAGACGATTGGTCTGCGCTATCTTGTTACTGCATTCGTATTTCTGCTGATAGGTGGCATTGAGGCGCTTATCATTCGTGCGCAGCTCGCTTTGCCAGATCAAACTTTATTGGCACCAGAACAATATAACCAATTATTCACGATGCATGGCATAACGATGATTTTTCTTTATGCCTTGCCAATATTGTCTGGATTTTCCAATTATCTATGGCCGCTATTGTTAGGTTCTCGAGATATGGCTTTTCCGCGCCTTAATGCGCTCTCTTATTGGATTTTTCTGTTTGCGGGTATTTTCATGTATATGAGTTTCCCGCTAGGGTTGGCACCCAATGCAGGTTGGTTTAATTATGTTCCTATTTCCGGTCCTATCTATAACACAGGCCCTAATATCGATGTGTTTGCGCTAGGTATGGTTCTGTTGGGAATTTCAACGACTGCTGGATCGGTAAATTTTGTTGTTACGCTATTCAGAATGCGGGCACCTGGCATGACAATTAATAAAGTGCCCATTCTAGTCTGGGGTACACTCGCGGCATCAGTAGCTAATCTTGTTACTATCCCCGCAGTCAGCCTCGCATTTTTTCTACTGTGGATGGATCGCCAGCTTGGTACCCAGTTTTTTGATGTTGCTAATGGTGGTAAGCCACTCTTGTGGCAGCATTTATTCTGGATCTTTGGCCATCCGTGGGTTTATGCAATCGTCCTTCCTGCTATGGGCATAGTGTCTGATGCGTTGCCAACATTTTGTCGACGGCCTCTAGTAGGCTACGCGGCGGTGGCGCTTGCCACCATGGCAACCATGTTGATAGGTTTTGTAGTATGGATGCATCACATGTTTGCTACGGGATTGCCCACTGTCTCCTTATCATTATTTGGTGCTGCCAGTATGGCAATTTCAATTCCAAGTGCGGTTGCTGTGTTTGCCTGGATTGCCACTATCTGGGTGGGAAGGCCGGTATTCAAAACGCCATTTTTATTTTTTGCCGGCTTTGTCATTCTGTTTGTGATCGGTGGCTTGTCCGGTGTGATGGTGGCGGCTATATCACTCAATTGGCAACTTAACGAAACATACTTTGTTGTTGCTCACCTGCATTATGTTTTGCTTGGTATTAATGTATTTCCGGTAATAGGGGGAATTTACTACTGGTTTCCAAAATTCACTGGCCGCATGATGAATGAGAAATTAGGCAAATGGAACTTTTGGGTCATGTTCATTGGCTTTAATATGGGATTTTTTCCAATGCATATAGCCGGCCTGCTGGGCATGCCGCGACGTATCTACACATACTCATCCCGTATGGGATGGGATAGTGTCAATCTGATTACATCTATTGGCTCCTTTATCCTGGCGATTGGAATCCTTATATTTCTTATTAATGTCATTATTAGTCTTAAACGCGGAGAAAAGGCGAACTCGAATCCTTGGGATGCTGCCACGCTCGAGTGGTCGATGTCTTCACCACCGCCCCCTTATAATTTTGCTGTTATCCCTGCTGTCGCTAGTCGCCATCCATTGTGGGAAGATCGGTTAGAAGAAGGCATAAGGCGATCCAATCTTGCTGAAGGATATTTATTGATGAAGGGGCACGAAACATTAGGTACTTCACCTATTGATGCGAAGCCGCTGGTTATCTTTAAAATGCCGGGTGATTCCTATACGCCATTTTTTGTTGGGCTATTTGTATCATTGCTATTTCTCGGTCTGCTGCTCCATTGGTGGAGCTTTACAGGTTTAATGGCGGTAGCAAGCTGCATTACCTTAATTATTTGGATGTGGCCGCAAAAAACACTCAAGCAACGCACAGAATCAGGCACTACTTATCCTTTCCAAGGAGATTCAAAATAACATGAATTCATTCGATCATCATTTTTTACCGGTAGGGAGTGTCGGCAAACTATCAGCAGGATGGTGGGGTGTTTTGGCATTGATTGTGACGGAAGGCGCTTTGTTTGGGTACTTATTGTTTGTATATTTTTATCTGGCGGCTCAAACGGATGAGCACTGGCCTCCGGAAGGATTGCCCAGTCTGATTGTGCCAACTATAAATACAGTCATTTTACTCGTTAGCAGTGCTTTTGTTTGGGCGAGCGAACGTTGCATTCGACTAAGGCAAATTCGCTGGAGCATCGGAATAATGACGTTGGCAATAATATTTGGTATTTGTTTCGTGATGATTCAACTGATGGAATGGGGCAATAAAATTTATGGTTTAACATCGAATTTGTATGGGTCATTATATTTCACGATCACGGGATTTCATTTATGCCATGTCATTGTCGGTATTGTGGTTTTAATGTTATTGCTGATTTGGCTATCGCTAGGTTATTTTGATGATAAGCGGCATGCCGCTGTCACAATTGGGGGTGTTTACTGGCACTTTGTTGATGCTGTCTGGTTATTTGTGTTTACTACGTTGTACCTCTCTCCATATTTATAGGAAGTGAAAGTGTTCTACCAGGAGCAAGCAAGATACTTATTAACCTGAAAATATTTAGACTTTATGAGTCCATACAAAACATTGCTAGCATTATTCGGTGCACCAGTGGCGTGGATCACGCAGATGCTTTTATGCGAATCACTAACATCGTTTGCATGTTATCCGCATCAAGTCCCGCTTTCTGCTCCTCAGTGGGCAGATCTGCCGGTGATACTTACGGTAATTTGTGTGGTCTGCCTGGCGTTTGGTCTGATCTCTGGCTATATCGCGTGGAATTTATGGCAACGAACTCACCACTCATTAGCTGAGAGTAGTTCGAGCGAACAAGTTATTAAAATTAATGGAGGACAGTCACAATTTTTGGCGATGCTAGGAATCATGTCTAGCTTCATTTTTATCGTGGCGATTTTATTTACGAGCTGCGCTATTTTATTAGTGTCGCTTTGTAGCGAGTGGACTTGATTCAGATGATATCAATAACATCGTTCACTAATATTATTAATAAAGCACCAGGCAAATTTGCACGCCATTCCTGGATTATTTATGCAGTTGCTATGATTGCTGCAAGTGTTGAGGCTGCGGATCCTGAGATGATTGCTCGTGGTGCATATCTTGCCAAAGTCGCTGATTGCGAGAGCTGTCACACAGCTGGTCCTGATCATGCCCCTTTCAGCGGTGGTTTGCCAATTAATTCACCTTTCGGGATTATTTATTCAACTAATATCACGCCCGATCCTACCACGGGTATCGGTCAATATAGTTATGAAGATTTTAGCAGAGCTGTTAGAGAAGGTATTGCTAAAGACGGTAAGCGCCTTTATCCAGCGATGCCTTATCCTTCGTTTGCAGCGGCGCAGGACAGTGATATTCAAGCCTTGTACGCTTATTTCATGGAAGGGGTGAAGCCTGTTCACCATATTCCTCCCCAGACTGAAATGCCTTTCCCTTTTAATCAGCGCTGGACGCTGAGGTTCTGGGCGATGGCATTTGCAATTCAAAAACCGTATGAACCGCGTACCGATCGAAATGAGAAGTGGAATCGCGGTGCGTATTTAGTGCAGGCACTAGGGCACTGTGGAGCCTGCCATACGCCACGCGGTCTGGCATACCAGGAAAAAGCATATTCGGAATTGTCATCTGATTATTTGAGCGGTTCAGTGGTGGATAATTGGTCTGCAGCGGATCTGACTGGTAATTTAGCGTCTGGTTTGGGCAGATGGTCTGAAGCAGAAGTTTCTACATTTCTGGAAACAGGTCATAGCAGATTAGGGGTTGCATTTGGCAGCATGGTAACCGTTATTGAAAACAGTTTGCAACATTTGTGGAAAGAAGATTTGGATGCTGTTGCCCATTATCTTAAATCGCTTCCAGTTGGGAGAAAGAGCAGATCGTACTACAAACCGCCAATCTCACAGGATCAGCTAATCTTGACCAAGTTAGAGGTAGGAGTCAATAAATTTGAACTTCCTGGCACAGCGGTGTATTCAGGATTTTGCGCCAAATGCCATCAAGATAATGGAATAGGCAAACTTCCAAGAATTCCACGGTTAAGTGGTAATTCGATGGTTCTTTCCGAGAATCCGGTTTCCATTATTCGTCAGGTGCTGGAAGGAGGAAAAGGTCCCTTAACGAAAAATGGACCTAAACCAAAAAAAATGCCTAGTTTTGCCAAAAAATTATCTGATCGCGAGATCGCAGATGTCCTGACCTTTGTGCGCAATAGCTGGGGCAATACAGCATCTCCAGTTACACCGCGCGAAGTATCCATATTACGAAAGGAAGTGTTGCGAGAATAATTGCCTCTGGGGAGTAGAAGAATTTTATAATGAAATAAATTATCTAATTTTAATTTTTAATATAAATATCAGTTATAAGAGAACGTAGTATTTTATAAATAAATAGTTCTATGTTAGAGATCATTTACTTTTCTATTAGGAATTAAAATTATTCCATTTCTAAATCAAACCTGACTTTGTCGGCTTCTCCTTGCCGTATTATTTTATACTGTCTGCGGCTCGCCTTCGCGTCATGTTTGATTTGGAAATGGAATTAGACCTTGCTGGTCAGTTCTGTTATGTCTGCTTTATCCACGTTTACGCTATCGTCGATGTCGAGCATTCCCACGGAACTCTGAGCCAGGAATAAATCTGTCAAGCAGGCGATGATCGCACGGGAATGAGCGCAGTGATATCCTAGTCATCTGCACATGATCAGCAGCCCTCGGAGCGCATGACACGCGTAGGGGTTTCGGGTTGCAAGGTCACATGATCTATGCCATAGTGCTCCAGCAGCATATGACGCAAATCGTTCAGAATACTGTCCCATTGATTGAGATCTTGCAGCACCACATGGGCTGATAGTGCCAGTCGCTGCGATGATAATGACCAGACATGCAGGTCATGTACCGACAACACTCCTGGCCGCGCTGCCATCTCGGTGCCAATGGCAGTCAGCGACAGCCCCAGTGGAACACCTTCCATCAGGCCATGCAGCACTTCACGCAGCAGGCGCAAAGTGGAGTACAAGATAAACGCCACGATGAGCAGCGAGAGCAGTGGGTCGATCAGGGTCCAGTCGGTGAAGACGATCACCAGTCCAGACAGCATGGCTATGATGGATGCCAGCAGGTCGCTCAGAACGTGTAATACAGCGGCACGTTGATTCAGGTCAGTCTCACCATGTCCCCCCAGCAGGTACAATACGAGCACATTGAGTACTAAGCCGATAAATGCCACGGTAGATACAACCTCTCCTTTCACAGGCAGTGGTTGCTGCACACGTTCAACGATATTAATCACAATGACGCTCACCACCACCAGCATAAGCAGACCATTGATCAAAGCTGCAATGAACTCCGCACGCCCTAATCCGTAAGAATGACGCGGCGTCGGTTGACGTTGCGTTAACCAAGCCCCAAGTGCGGCGATAAGCAGAGTACTGGTATCGGTCAACATATGACCTGCATCGCTTAGGAGTGCCAATGAATTCGCCCACCAGCCTACACTAGCTTCTATCGCTGCGTACGTGAGCGTGATAGCTGCGGAGAAATATAGACCGCGTTGGTCATTCTGGAGAAGAGGGTGTTGGTGATCGGGCTGTGTCATACCACTTCGCTATTCCGCAGGAGTCTGTCTTTTAGGACATTTGCAGCGATGGCAGCTAATAACAATTCAGCAAAGATCAAGGTGACTGGCTTTTCCATGAGATCGGTACAAATAGCTAACTTAGTTTTCTTGTAATGCATAATCATAATGCTGCCGTAGCTATCGTTAAGTTTGGAGATGATTTCACATTCCCGCGTAGGACTATTCTATTTATTGGACATTCTCGACGCATGTTCGTAATCTGGGCTCCTTTCGGCAGTACCCCGAGCATAACAGGAAGGGTGTTTACGAAAAATAAGCACCCTTTTTAGATTCAATTAATATTGATACTTCAATAGATTATCGAAATACACTGGTTAAAAAAATACGTGCAACTACTTAGAATATCCGATTTTTTCATATTCATTTAGTCATATTTTTTCAAGAAAAGAAAGGCACAAATCTTTTCAGATGAAAAATTCAGAGCCACTATGAGGAATAAGGAATAACAAAAAAATAGCCATTATCTGTCTATTTCGTTATTGATCAGATCAGTTAAAGTTTTAATCACTCTTGGCTTTTGAAGGAAAGTTGCACAGTAAGTAGACGCTACCATGAGCAGCACAAAGTAACTAAGGAGTCTTGAACCATAATATCTGGACAAGCGAGTTACTGTGCTAGGAGGGTGCTTGCAGAACTGCCCCGCAACTTATTCAGAGCTTTCCGGATGCGAGGGAATCGAAATTTCCAGATTATCAATCAAGCGGGTCTGGCCCAGCCAGGCTGCACTGAGGATGACCAGATCAGTGTCACCGGTATTAGCTGGTAGAAGCGTTTCACGCTGCTGCAGAGCAATGTAATCGACTGTCCATCCCTGCTTGGCAAGTTCACATTTTGCACATTCTTCCAATAGTCGGAAATTATGATCGCCTTGTTCTATTTTTTGTTTCACCTGAAACAAAGTGCGAAATAAATAACTGGCCTTCTGTTTTTCCAACTCGCTCAGATAGCTGTTGCGTGAACTTAACGCAAGACCATCTTCCGAACGTACTGTCTCACCTGCCATGATATTGATGGGCAGATTCAATTGCTGCACCATTTTTTGCATCAGATACAGTTGCTGATAATCTTTTTTGCCAAAAACGGCCAACTGCGGCTGAACGATATTGAACAATTTCAGTACCACAGTCGCCACTCCGCGGAAAAAACCGGGGCGAAATTCTCCTTCCAGCGTATCAGCAACGGCAGGAAGCAGTAATTGGAATTCCTGGGGAGTGGGATAAAGCGTTTTTTCGTCAGGTAAAAATACGATATCCACTCCAAGCTTCTCCAAAAGATGGCAATCGGCTGTCTGGGTACGCGGATAACGATCAAAATCTTCATGCGGAGCAAACTGCAGGCGATTGACGAAAATACTGACGACAGTGCAGCTTGCCTGCTGCTGGGCAATCTGCACCAATGATAAATGTCCCTGGTGCAAATTGCCCATGGTAGGTACCAATGCAATGGACGATTCACGTTTTAGACGAGTACGTAACGAAGCAATGCTAGTAATGATTTCCACGGTTAGCGCTTTAGGAGAACTGAAATTAATTGTTATTCTATTTCTAAATCAAACCTGACTTTGTCGGCTTCTCCTTGCCGTATTATTTATACTGTCAGCGGCTCGCCTTCGCGTCATGTTTGATTTAGAAATGAAATTAGAAGGTATGCTCTGCTGCTGGGAATTTTCCTGTTTTGACTTCTTCTACATAATGCTCGATTGCTGCCTGGATGCTATCTGCGTCTGTCATGAAATTTTTGACAAACCGCGGTTTGCTGCCCGGATAAATTCCCAGCATGTCGTGCAGCACCAGTATCTGAGCAGAGCAATCTACCCCTGCGCCAATACCGATGGTAGGAATAGAGAGCTCCCGGCTAATTTTAGCAGCCAAGGCAGCTGGTATCGTTTCCATTAACAACATGCCTACCCCTGCTTCCTGCAGTAAAATGGCGTCGCTCAGAAGTTGTTCAGCTTCGTTAGCTGTTCGTCCCTGGACTTTGTAGCCCCCTAACTGATGAACTGATTGCGGCATCAAGCCGATATGAGCACACACAGGGATACCTCGCTGGGTAAGAAAGTCGATGGTGTCAGTCATAATGTGACCTCCTTCAATCTTGACCATCTGTGCACCTGCAGCCATGAGTCTGGCTGCATGCATGAATGTTTCTTCAGGGGATACCTGGGAGGTGCCAAAAGGCATGTCGACCATGATGAATGCTTTGTTTGATCCACGCACCACGCACTGAGTATGATAGATCATATCATCCAGCGTGACGGGTAATGTGGTGGTATGACCTTGTATGACATTTCCTAATGAATCACCTATCAAAAGAATATCGACGCCGGCATTTTCCAGTAGGACTGCAAAGGTCGCATCATAGCAAGTGAGCGCAGCAATCTTATTGCCTGCTGAGTGCATTTTTTGTAAGGTATCTCGAGTTATTCTCATGACGGTTTGGTCCATAACGACTTACAGATATTCCCTAAGACCACAGTTGAAATATTCCCGCGCACCTCTCATCTGGCTGATACGCTGGAGCAACAAGTTGAAATCAGCCGTGTTGTTGGCAAAATTGAGATTCTCACTATTGACGATGATGACAGGCGCTTTTTCGTATTGATGGAAAAACTGTGTGTAGCTACTAGATAATTTATATAGATATTCTTCGGATATATTTTTCTCATATGCACTACCACGACGCTTGATGCGCTCTAACAGCTTTTCTGGTGAAGCCTGAAGATAAATGACTAGATCAGGAGAAGGCGCTTGGAGCTGCATTTGAGAATAAATTTTCTGATAGAGATCATATTCAGATTTGTTCAGCGTCATTCGAGCAAATAATTGATCTTTCTCCAGCAAAAAATCACTGATTATTGGTCTTGAAAGGACATCTGCCTGCGTCACGTATCGGAATTGATCGATGCGTTGCAGCAAAAAGAACAGTTGTGTAGGTAATGCATAGCGCAAGCGATCGTTATAAAATTTTTCGAGGAAAGGGTTTTCTTCCGGTCGTTCCAGCATTAAGGCGCATTCCAGGCGGTCTGCCATATTCTGGGCAAGACTTGTTTTGCCGGCGCCAATCGGGCCTTCGATAGCAATATAGTGATATTTTTCCAGTATCATGATGGTGAAATACATTCAAGTCGTTGTTCAGTACATGTGGCCAATAGCTCACTAACCAATCCCTGGCCAGGAATTTTACAATCACGTTCGATTTCCATAAGTGGCTGTAATACGAACGCGCGTTCATGCATGCGAGGGTGTGGCAAAACCAAACCTTCCTCATGACATTGCAGATCATCATATAACAATAGATCGAGGTCTAGGGTGCGCGGGGCGTTGGGATAAGTTCGTATACGCCCACAACGTCGTTCGATTTCAAGTAAAGCTCCGAGGAGAGCCTGCGGCATAAGTGCTGTTTCGATGTGTACAACTGCATTGATGAAATCAGGTTGATCAACCACTCCCATCGGTGCGCTGCGGTACAAAGAAGATTGTTTTATCAAGCGGGAATCAGGAAGCTCTGCTAGCAGTGAAATGGCTTGTCTGATTTGAAATAAAGGGTTTTCCAAATTGCTGCCTAACCCAATAAAGGCCTGTCCGGCTGGTTTGGTCGAGATGGATGGCATCAGATCATTTTTCCGTGTTAGCCGCCAAATTGGTGACGTCGCTTTTTTTATGGTCTGCAGTTCCCGCTGGTTTGCGTCGACGGCTTTTTTTGCGTCGTTTTGGTGTGGTCTCCTTTAATAGCATCGCTTCGCGGGTAGCGGCATCAGCATGCTGGAAAGTTTTCCACCACTGTCCCACTTCCATATCAACCTCACTACTTTCACAGCGCAATATGATAAAATCATACGCCGCACGGAAACGTGGATGTTCAAGCAGGCGAAATGGTCTATGTCCTGCTCGTGCCAGAAAGCGCGGCTGTAGTATCCAGATATCATAAATGATTGCATCCAGTCGCCGTGGGATGGCGAGCTGCTGACGTTGTAATGTCAGTATTTCAACCATGGCCAAATGGAGTGCAGGCATAGGCTTTTCTCCAGCTGCTTGGTGTTTATTCCAGACTGCAAGCACTTCATGCCAGAGCAGGGCTGCAAACAGGAAGCCTGGTGAGACGGGTTTGCCCTCTTGCACACGCTTATCGGTATTTTCAAGCGCCAAAGTAATAAAGCGTTCACCCAGGGGTTGCTCAAGAATGACATCAAGCATGGGAAGCAACCCGTGATGAAGTCCGCGCATACGTAAATCCAAGACGCAAGCAAGGGAGTGGCCAGACATCAATAGCTTTAGCATTTCATCGAATAATCGGGCTGCTGGTACATTCTGCAACAATGGTGCCAAATCACCTATGGGTGCTGCAGTCGCATCATCAAGCTGGATATCAAGCTTGGCTGCCAGCCGAACTGCCCGTAGCATGCGCACCGGATCTTCCCGATAGCGTTGGGTAGGCTCACCAATGATGCGCAAGCGTTTCGCCTTGATATCCTCATAACCGTTGAGATAATCAAGAATTTCTTCGGTGGCGGGATTATAAAATAGTGCATTGACAGTAAAATCCCGCCGCATCACATCTTCTTCTTGACTACCAAAAATGTTGTCATGCAGCAAGCGCCCGTGTTGATCTGCATGGTTCTCAGTAGCTATTCCCATGCTGCCATTAACAGAGCAATTGGCACGAAAAGTGGATACTTCCACAATTTCGCTGCCATAGACGACGTGTACCAGGCGAAAACGTCGTCCAATGATACGAGAACGACGGAATAACGTACGTACCTCCTCGGGAGTAGCATTGGTTGCTACATCAAAATCCTTGGGCTCCAGCCCCAGCAATAAGTCACGAATGGCGCCGCCGACTACAAATGCGGAAAATCCGGCTTGTTGTAACAGTGCAGTCACCTTTAATGCACCTGAGCTAATTTGCTGGCGACTAATGCAGTGTTCCTTGCGTGGTATTGTGCGCAACACTGGGTCAGTGTTGATAGTAGGTGAATTGCGCGTGAAAATACGTCGAAAAAATTTATGGATCATTGCAAGATGCTGAAAGGATCAGTCACGGATTATCCTAAAAACCATAGTTGAATGGGAGTATAACGAGGTGATTCGGGGCGAGGCAAATCTGCTCCCCCTGCAGCGAAGTGCATCGCTGCATTCGCCGCTGGCGCGACGTACCTTGCATATTAGTGATATTACCATGCAGGTAAGCGAGAAATTTTCAAAGATGTCTTTATCTGGCATGGGTTTGGTTTGCTAATCAAGCATTCAACTATGATTCTAGGATTATACACTTGGTGATGTATTCAGATTAAATGGTTCATTTCATTTGCATTAAAATGAGCCAGTTGACATTGACCAAGAGGTTGTTATTCCATTTCTAAATCAAACCTGACTTTGTCGGCTTCTCCTTGCTGTATTATTTATACTGCTGGAGTTCGCCCTCTCTTCATGTGTTTGGTTGGAAATAGAATTAGAAGCAAATAACAGCAGAATAAACTGAAAAAGGAAAGAAAGTCTGGTGGTGATTCTAAGCAGACATGTGATCAAAAAATAATCGAGGTACTGTGGGGATAGGGAAGCTGACCGATAAGCCGGATTCTGTCGTGGACAGTCATTCCTCTAGATACACAGTTACCTGTGTACTCAAGCAACCTACCCGCAGGCTCAGCGAGCAGCATCATAGCCTGCCTATTTGGTCTTGCTCCGGATGGAGGTTACCGCGTTTCACCGTAACTTAATACGCTCGTCTCTGTGGCCCTGTTCCTCGTCTCGCGACGGCCGGCCATTAACCGGCATCCTGCTCTCTGGAGTCCGGACTTTCCTCTCCCTGTTTGCACAGGCAGCGACTGTCTAGTCAGCTTCTTTTTTATTTTATCAACTTCTCACGCCAAGAAGCATAGATTTTAATACTACAGCAGTCCATTGATTTCTTTTAATACTTCTTCATCTAATTCCCCGGCTTCGGCTTTCAGTCGTAATCGCGACATCAAATAAGTGTAATATGCCTGCGCCAAATCTCTGCGTGCGGCAAAGAATTGCTGTTGAGCATTTAAAACATCCACTTCTGTCCTGATACCCACTTCCCTTCCTAGCACAGTGGAATCCAACTGGCTCTTGCTAGTTGTGAGCGCCTGTTTTTGAGCTTTGAGCAGGGCAATGCCGTTGGTCACATTCAGAAATTGCTGTCGTACCTGCAAGCCAATGGTTCGCCGGGTATTTTCCAGATCCTGGCGTGCTTTGTCCCGATTGGCTAACGCTTCGCGAATGCGAGATTGCACCGAAAGTCCCTGGAATATGGGTACATTAAGCTGAAGACCTATCGTTTTCGATTCTAAATTGACGCCAACCCCGGTGATCGCACCGCCAACGCCTTGTTGATTGCTGTACTGCGCGACCAGATCAAGCGTTGGGTAATGACCTGCCTGCGCTTTTTTGATTTCCTGCTCGGCAAGATCGAAGGCGATTTGCTGTATTTTGAGGGAGAAGTTTTTCTGCTCAGCAACGGCTACCCACTCTTCCATGTTCTCGTAGGGCAGGGTAAGCGAAGCTGACACTATTTTGTCTATGCTGGTACTGATCAACTGATCTGGAAATCGATTGATGATCCCTTGCAAGGTGCGCTTGTTAACTTCGAGAGTATTTCTGGCTAAAATTTCTTGCGAGATCGTCAGATCGTAACGAGCTTGCGCTTCATGCGTGTCTAAAATCGTGGCGACACCCACCTCAAAGTTGCGCTTGGCTTGTTCCAGTTGCTCACTGATAGCTTTTTTCTGGGATTCCATAACTTCAAGATTGGCCTGGGCAATTAGCACATCAAAATATGCCTGCGATACGCGCAATATCAAGTCTTGGGCAGCTAGAACAAATCTTGCATCAGCTTGTGCAACCTGATTCTTCGATTGCTCATAGATGATAAAATTTTCAATGCGGATAAGAGGTTGGGTAGCTGCGAGTGTTATGCCACGATTTTTGATTAATCTCTCCGGACCGAAGTTAGTATCGATAAACTGATTCTGACCTGTTCCAGTCAAATTAATGTTAGGGAGCAATCCTGCCCTGCCTTGCGGCAATCTTTCCTGCGCTGCGATGTAGGCAGCCCGCTCGGCACCATATTGCGCATCCTGCTCCAGCGCTTCACGGTAAACATCCATGAGGCTGGCTGCTTGCACGGGTGTTTGCAAGCTTATACCGATAGCAGCAAGAATGACAACCAGGTGCCACAGATTTTTCATGAGTACTTTTAGCAAAATTCTTCCAGATAGGGAGCTATATTAATACCTTTCTCCTGTGAAAAATAAGCTATTGTACTCGATCGAATGCATTAAAAAGTAAACCGTTTAGGTTGCAGGGTGTTTCTCAGAGGGACTGTGCAGGTTTCAAACAGTATCTTTGTATGGTAGACGCCAGGCGCCACACATGTGACAAGTGTTGCTTCCATCAAAGGTTCTTCGCCGACAATCGCAAACAAGCGTCCTCCGGGATTAAGGCTTTTTTGGAAAGCTTCGGGTAATACTGGTGTGGATGCGGTGAGGACGATGACATCATAAGGGCCGTGCTGAGGCCAGTCCTGGGCTGCATCGCCTTGTTCCAAGGTGACATTAGTAATGCCATGGGTCTGGAGATTCATTTTTGCTAATGTGCAAAGTTCTGGCACAATTTCAACGCTGTAAACATGGGCACCAAGCTCTGCCAGTAATGCTGTCATGTAGCCACTGCCGCTGCCTACTTCGAGAATTATGTCGGTTTTTTTGATATGTAATTCCTGGAGGATGCGCGCTTCCATTTTAGGTGTTAGCATGACTGCACCATGATCCAAAGGGATTTCCATATCCGTGAAGGCAAGTGAGCGATAAGCTGCTGGCACGAATTCTTCGCGTCGCACTTTGTAAAGTAAATTGAGAATTGTTAGATCCAGAACATTCCACGTCCGAATTTGTTGTTCCACCATATTGAAGCGGTTTTGTTCGAGATTGGTGTCGAGTTTCATAATCATTATTTTTATAAATGAAATAATCAGGCTTGCAATTATTTCATATTTCTATTAGTTTCACAGCTTCAGCTAGGGGTCCGCACTTGGAGGTTATCCAGAGATCCAGTGGAGAAATTGTGGTACGCAGTAGACTTATTAGCAAAACTACATTTTTCCAGGTTCCAGGTGTTGGTGAGACAGTCCCTTAATACCTGATGCGGATAACGCCGCCGTAGGGAAGCTAGGGATATTCCGCTTGCTCCTTACGGTATTTTGAGGAGCATAATATGAGTACAAAGTTAGAAAAGTTTACCAGCGAAACTGCACAGGTGGATGAAGCTGCGATCAGGCCGCTGCCTAATTCGCGCAAAATTTACGTGCAGGGCACTCGTCCTGACATTCAGGTCCCTATGCGGGAGATCAGCCAATCGGATACGGCTATCAGCAGTGGCACAGAAAAAAATCCTCCCATTCATGTGTATGATACCTCTGGGCCCTATACTGATCCTGCTGTCAGAATCGATATTCGTGCCGGATTAGCTCCCATGCGTGAAAAATGGATCGAAGAGCGTGGCGATACTGAATTGCTTTCAGGGTTGACATCAGCTTACAGTCGAGAGCGCTTGGATAATCCGAAGCTCTCGCAAATGCGCTTCAATCTCAACCGCCCGCCGCGGTGCGCCAAGACAGGCGCCAATGTGACCCAGATGCACTATGCGCGCCGTGGCATGATTACCCCGGAAATGGAATATATTGCGATCCGGGAAAATCAGCGTCGGGAAATGATAGATGCCCAAAGCAATGAATTACTCGTTCGCCAGCATACTGGCCACGATTTTGGTGCCGCGATTCCCCGCTTTATTACTCCTGAGTTTGTGCGCGATGAAGTCGCACGCGGACGAGCCATTATTCCTGCCAATATCAATCACCCGGAATCCGAACCGATGATCATCGGGCGTAATTTTTTGGTCAAAATCAACGCTAATATCGGTAATTCTGCACTGGGCTCCAGCATTCAGGAAGAAGTCGAAAAAATGACCTGGGCGATTCGTTGGGGAGGCGATACGGTCATGGATCTTTCCACCGGTAAAAATATCCACGAAACGCGCGAGTGGATCATTCGTAACAGTCCGGTACCGATCGGTACAGTGCCTATTTATCAGGCATTGGAAAAAGTTGACGGCAAGGCAGAAGAACTGACGTGGGAAATATTCCGCGATACCTTGCTTGAGCAGGCGGAACAAGGTGTGGATTATTTCACCATTCACGCTGGGGTGCGTTTACCGTTTATTCCCATGACAGCCAAGCGCATGACCGGAATTGTTTCGCGTGGCGGCTCGATCATGGCCAAATGGTGTCTTGCGCATCACCAGGAAAGTTTCCTCTACACTCATTTTGAGGAAATCTGCGACATTATGAAGGCATATGACATCAGTTTCTCGCTTGGAGATGGGCTGCGGCCGGGCTCGATTTACGATGCTAATGATGAAGCACAGTTTGCAGAATTGAAAACATTGGGTGAGTTGACGCAGATTGCCTGGAAACACGATGTGCAGGTCATGATCGAAGGGCCAGGTCATGTCCCCATGCATTTGATCAAAGAAAATATGGATCTGCAGCTTAAATATTGTCAGGAAGCGCCTTTTTATACTTTAGGGCCGCTTACGACCGATATTGCTCCAGGCTATGATCATATTACTTCTGCTATTGGTGCCGCCATGATCGGCTGGTATGGTACCGCCATGCTATGTTATGTAACTCCCAAGGAGCACTTGGGATTGCCTGATAAAGATGATGTCAAGGACGGTATCATTGCCTATAAGATTGCAGCCCATGCGGCTGACCTGGCTAAGGGGCATCCCGGTGCGCAGATTCGCGACAATGCGCTTTCCAAGGCGCGTTTCGAGTTCCGCTGGAATGATCAGTTTAATCTCAGCTTGGATCCGGACAAAGCCAAACAATTCCATGATGAAACGCTGCCACAGGAAGGGGCTAAACTTGCCCATTTTTGTTCGATGTGTGGTCCCAATTTCTGCTCAATGAAAATTACCCAGGATGTACGCGACTACGCAGCTCAACAAGGCATTAGCGAGGACGAGGCACTGAAAAAAGGCATGGACCAGAAATCCACTGAGTTCAAGGAAAAAGGCGCGGAGATTTACAGTAAATTATGATTGTCTGCTCATATCTTTCGTCATTATTTTTTGAATCTTTGAACAGAAGGCCGACATGGATTGGCCGATACTGATCAAGGCGCTGATTCTTGGGATTATTGAGGGATTGACTGAGTTCCTGCCGATTTCTTCCACGGGTCATTTGATTCTGGTGGGTGATCTGCTTGATTTCAATGATGATAAGGCCAAGGTTTTTACTGTAGCCATTCAATTGGGGGCGATACTGGCGGTATGCTGGGAGTATCGCGCCCGACTGACGGCAGTCGTGACCGGCATAGGCTCAAAAGAATCGAATCGCTTTCTGTTAAATTTGCTGATTGCTTTTTTGCCTGCTGCTATCCTCGGTTTTTTATTCATCAAAACGATCAAATATTACTTGTTTCATCCCTTATCCGTTGCCTTGGCGTTGATCATGGGGGGTATATTAATTTTATGGGCAGAGCGTCGTAATCATGTGGTAGATGTTGAGCAGGTAGAGGATATGGACTGGAAACATGCGTTGAAAATTGGCTGTGCCCAGTGCCTTGCCTTGATTCCGGGTACTTCCCGTTCGGGAGCCACGATCATTAGTGGTTTGTTTTTTGGCTTGTCACGCAAGGCAGCAGCCGAATTCTCCTTTTTTCTAGCGATCCCGATTATGTTTGTCGCTACCTTTTACGATGTTTATAAGAGTCGCGATCTGCTGCAAATGGAAGATCTGAGTATGTTTGCAGCAGGCTTTATTGCCTCGTTTGTGAGCGCATGGCTGGCAATCCGTGGTTTATTGCGCTATATCAGTCATCATGATTTCACTCTCTTCGCATGGTATCGCATCGGATTCGGCATCATTATCCTGGTAACGGCTTACACCGGACTTATTGCGTGGTCAACAAGCTGATTTAAATGCAGGGCACAATAGTCATGGAGTATTGCGCCCTATGTCCCATATCCCGTATGTCGGGTAAATGTTAAATCAGGTGCAATGCGCTGCGCGTATTGCACCCCACAGTTGCTGTTAAAAATGCTAATAGGCTGTTTTCGATTAAATAATATAGTTACCAATATAGCGTTCGGCCTGAGCCGCTAATACCATACAAGCTTGTCGAACAGTCGAAGGCCAACAACCTGCTAGCTTTGTACCCAAGGCAGATCAGCCGCCTTCCAGCCACCTTTACGGCCGCGATGGCCTGTTTCGTCCTTATCGCCTTCAAAACCCTCCAGAATGTTGTAGCAATTAGGGAAATCTGACTGGGTGGCGATGGTAGCCGCATAATCTGAGCGCCCGCCGCTACGGCAAAGAAACATAAGCACATCGTCTTGCTCTACTTTTTCAGCTACCTGATCAATGAAATTTGGATTAGATTGCATGCTCGGGTAAGTTTTTAACTCGACTTCGATTGCGCCAGGAATGCGACCAACCCAATCCAGTTCAGCTTTGCAGCGAACATCAATCAACTTGGCATTGGGAATTTCCTGTAACAATGCGAACGCTTCGGCAGGTAATAAAGCGCCTTTGTAAGATAAACTCATCTCTTCGGCACGTTCATGTGCTTTTTCCAATATCTTGCTTGCGTTTTCCATGTGTCTATTTTAATCGGTAAAATGAGAAGTGTAATCAAAGTGAAGCGCTGAAGCAAAAAAGAGCTATGAATCTTTATCTGAACTGATACTGTCAAGGCGAATCTCATGTAATGTATCGTACAAATTAATTTTCTTTGTTTGTACTTTGTTTGTATTCTGAAAAAAACGTGATGTTCTATCTGATATTGATCATTCTACTGGTTGTTTTAGTGGTTGGGCCTTCTTATTGGGTCAAACATATCATGGAGAAATATAGCCAGCCGGATGATCGCTATTCTGGCACGGGTGCACAATTGGCCCGTACCTTGCTTGATCAAGCAAATTTACAGCAAGTCAGGGTCGAGACCACAGAGCTGGGCGATCATTATGACCCTCTTGAAAAGGTAGTTCGCCTTACCCCGGATAAATTCAATGGCAGATCGCTCACCGCGATTACGGTGGCTGCACATGAAGTAGGACACGCCCTTCAGGATCGGGATGGTTATTTGCCGTTAAAAATGCGCACCAGGCTAGTGCAACTGGCTGCGCCAGTGGAAAAACTAGGGGCGGGGATTCTCATGTTGGTGCCGCTCGTAGTGGCATTGGTCCGTGCACCCCTAGCCGGCGCATTATTTTTGGCCGGCGGGTTGCTAACGTTAGGCACGTCAACGTTGGTGCACTTGCTGACTCTCCCGATGGAAATGAATGCAAGTTTTGTGCGTGCTCTACCTCTCTTGGAGCAAGGAAATTATCTCAAACAGGGTGACGCACCACATGCCCGTAGATTACTCAAAGCGGCAGCCTGGACTTATGTTTCCGCTTCGCTTATGACATTAATCAATATCGCACGCTGGTGGGCGATTATTCGAAGATAACGATAGGGTGGAAATAAATATTTTTCAGTAGGAGGATCTTTGATAACAGTGGTATCTTAATATAGATGAAAATTCTGCTTGCCGGATTTAACGCTCATCATATTTACCTTCCGACAAGCTCACCCTTCGGCAGGCTCAGGGTGAAGGGTGGTCTAAAGGATTCTTTTTCTTTAACGATATGATCTGAAAGCAGGGAGGATATTGATGACTAATAATATCAGCGGATGGGCTGCGCGCGGTGCAAAGCAAAAACTTGAGCTATTTACTTATGATGCTGGCCCGCTAGGCCCGGAAGAAGTTGAGGTTGCGGTCGAATTTTGTGGTCTATGCCATTCTGATCTTTCAATTATTAATAATGATTGGGGATTATCGCAATATCCCGTTATTCCAGGGCATGAAGTGGTAGGCCGTATTGTTGCGGTGGGTGAGCACGTCAAACAATTGAAGATTGGGCAGCGCGTTGGCATTGGTTGGAATGTTAATAGCTGCATGCATTGTCATGAATGTTTGACGGGTCACCATAATCTTTGCCTGCAAGCGGCACCGACCATTATCGGACATCATGGTGGTTTTGCAGAGCGAGTGCGCTCCCATTGGTTGTGGGCCATTCCGTTGCCTAGTACGCTGGAAATGTCTTCTGCAGGGCCGCTGCTATGTGGTGGCATTACTGTCTTTGCCCCGCTGAGTACCTATGGTGTAAAACCGACAGATCGGGTTGGCATTGTTGGCATTGGCGGCCTGGGTCATCTTGCGTTGCGATTCGCCCGCGCCTGGGGTTGCGAGGTTACGGCATTTACCTCGAATCTTTCAAAAGCGGAAGAAACCCGGGGGTTCGGCGCGCATCACATTGTTTCCAGTCGTAACAGCGCGGAAATTCGCAAAGTAGCCAATTCGCTCGATTTTCTGATGGTTACGGTAAATGTGCCGCTTGACTGGTCATTACTGCTCAAAACACTGAAACCGAATGGTCGTATGCACGTGGTTGGTGCCGTGCTGGAGCCGATGCCTATTCCAGCATTCGAGCTGATCATGGGGCAAAAAAGTGTTTCAGGCTCACCCACCGGTGGACCTGCTATTATAGCTACCATGCTGGATTTTGCTGCACGACATCATATCGTCCCGCAAGTCGAGCATTTCCCGCTCAATAAAGTCAATGATGCTATCGCGCATCTGGAGGCAGGTAAGGCAAGGTATCGGATCGTACTGGATCATGTCGGTCCTTTCTGAGTTATTTGCTTAAGCCCGGTGCCAGTGAACTTCTGTTCATGGTGAGCTTGTCAAACAGCTGGATCGTCTGAATGCTGGCCTTCGACTGTTCGGCAAGCTCACAGCTCAGGTTAAATGGTGTATTGGTAAGGATGTTATATTTAACCTAGATTCCTCAGTTGATCGCTTGTTCTGATGTTAACATTATGAATATAATAATTTTTCCTACATATTTCATTTTCACCCTCTCGGTGTTTCCGCTGCAGGACGGATTGCGCAATTTTGCAAGCGCATGGCTGCGTTGCAACTCTTTGGAATGGAACGACCATTCCGCATCGTTGCGCCTTGCCCTGCACTCGCAAAATCACACACTCCATCCTGCCCAACTGAGGAATCTAGGTTTAACCGTTCGCGGTGAGCTTGTCGAACCGCGAGATAGCGTGAGTTAATGCCTTTGATAAACTGAGACCAAAATGGGATACAAAGGGGATATCGGCGTCAATGTGCGTTATTCCATTTCTAAATCAAACCTGACTTTGTCGGCTCTCCTTGCCGTATTATTTATACCGTCTGCGACTCGCTCTTGTGTCATGTTTGATTTAGAAATGGAATGAGTATTAAAACAGTTTAACTACGGTTATTTTTTTCGTTTGGCACGAGGGTGTGCGCTATCGTAGATCATTGCAAGGTGCTGAAAATCGAGGTGTGTATAGACTTGGGTGGTGCTGATGCTGGCATGCCCCAGCATTTCCTGTACTGCGCGCAAATCTCCACTGGATTGTAATACGTGAGAAGCAAAAGAATGACGCAGGGCATGAGGATGTGCATGATTGCTGAGATTCTGTTGTATAGCACGGGCTTTTAAGCGATACTCGATTGCACGGGGGCTAATTTGGCTGCCCCGGCGCGATAGAAAGAGCGCGGTTTCTCCTGGTTTCAGCGTCCCTTCACGCTGCTTTAGCCAG
This sequence comes from Nitrosomonas sp. Nm33, assembly GCF_900107265.1. Taxonomy (GTDB): domain Bacteria; phylum Pseudomonadota; class Gammaproteobacteria; order Burkholderiales; family Nitrosomonadaceae; genus Nitrosomonas. The sequence goes on from NZ_FNPJ01000026.1 coordinate 22,852, forward strand.
GCTTGCAGCGCTTGCAATGCATAACTTCCGACTGGCACTATCCGCGTCTTGCTGCCTTTTCCTCGAACCCGCACGGTGCCCTCAGCAAAATCGATATCCTCGGGTCTGAGCTGCGTCAATTCTGCTAGCCTTAAGCCTGAAGAATAAAATAACTCAAGCATGGCGCGATCGCGCACGCTTAGTTGATCTTTCTGATCAAAAGCCATCAGCTTCGCAGTTTCATCTGGAGATAGCGCGTGTGGCAAGTTTCTGGGAGATTTGGGGACCCGCATGCCATTGCAGGGGTTATCGGCATAGCCACGATGACGGATTAAATAGCGATAAAAACCTCGCCAGGCAGATAGCATTCTTGCAAGGCTTCTACCAGAGAGTCCGTTTCCATGAAGTTTAACGATGAAATGTCGAATATCATGCGCGCGCAACTGATTTAGAGGTATTTTTTCAGAAAGCTGCAGTAAAATAGCCAGATCTCGTGCATAGCTTTTTTCTGTCAGCGTTGACAGCCTGCGCTCATCCCTCAGATGTGCAAGGTATGCGTTGACCAGGACTGATTTGTCATCAGGAGTGGGGGAGTTCATGCACCTGGGTCTCAATATTCCACCGTTCGAAACGAACGAGAGCAGCTGCAATCAGCTCGCTTAACCGTTCCAGATAAAGTGTGCCCATATCAGGATAAAACCGTTCCAGTTCCGGACTGCCCATTACCAGTAAACCAAAGGTATGTTTCCTGCGTAGCGGGATCATGGAAAAAGACCGTAATTGATGCGCATCACGTCCAAACCATTGTTTGATCTCGTCTGCTAGATGCGGGCCGCAATAAGGTTTTTCCATGCTTTCAACAGTGGTGCGCATCGTTTCGCTGACCAGCGCGAATTCAGGGCGTCGTTTATCTCCAGCAGAATTGCATGAAAACCACAAGCGTACTGCCGCATGCTGAATGGAAAAATTTTCACGCAGATTGTCATTCAGCCCATTTAGCATTTCATCCAATGAATTCAATTCCATCAGCGTAACCGTCAGTTGGTGCATTTTTTTGCCAATCATATCGTTATTTTCTCCGATACTGATAAGTTCATGCAGCTTTTCCTGCAACAGACGGTTTTTTTCGCGCAGCAAAACCATTTGGCGTTCATTGATCGAAATCGCTCGACCTTCGTAAGGATGTGGAATCCTGATTTCCGCAAGCAACTCAGCATATTCGACAAAAAACTGCGGATTTTTCCGCAGGTATTGCGCAACATTTTCCGGTTTCATAATGATATCCTGATCGATTCAGATTCATGGAACAAAAACGTGGATATTAGCGTATAAATTTATAAACTACATATAATTCTGAATCGCTCCACTGGCAGACTTATTTGTCCATGGGCAATTACAAGAATTGAATTGCTCCTGCTACAACCAAGATGCAGATAACAAGCGATTAATGTGAGAAAAATTACACCTCTTTCTATCATAAGAGCACACAATAAATAATATTGCCTGACTAAGTAAAATGAGGCAAAGTAGGCACTTTTTGATTTTTAAGTATGCGTCTATTACTCGGAAAAATGTGTCTGTTATTCTGAAACAGATGCTGTATTGGGGCGTCAATCTCTCCACTGCAATATTCAAATTAAATTCTTACATTTTCATCTTTTAACTATTTATTATTGGGTTGTTTTTTTGCTAAGGTATTGTAAGAATCGTTGTAAATTAACAACACAGCATGTTTAAAAATGTTTGTTTGCTTGCATGCGATAGAATTTTTAGGCAGAATCGTTCACACTTGTCAACTGTGGCGATTTCTGGTGGCGAGGCCATAGTCATTGTCATGAAATATGTAAACAGCAGGAACGCGAAAAATGACTTTTAACAGCTTGCAAGGACTATTTGTTTCATATTCAGCGATTTCGTGACATATGGTTTTTTGTCAGAAGTTTTTTTAACTCTAATTAATAAGGAACACTTGTTATGGCTATTACTCCTCAACAAAAGGAAAACATACTTGCGCTGACAGTGGCTACGTTCAACGCTGCTCCCGGCTCCGTATTTCTACAAGATTTTGCTAAAGCGGTCGAGGCTGGCATGTCTTTTGAAAACCTGGCGGATGAACTGGTGGCAACCCGTCAATTCAAGCAAGATATTCTTCATGGCGCCGTTACCAATCAAGAAATTGCAGCTGCACTGTTGACCAATTTTGGTTTGACAGCAGGCAATACCGATCCGGCCAGCCCGGATGCGCAAGCAGAAGCCTTTTTCATTGCGCGGCTCGTACAAGGTGTGGACCTAGGTGATATCCTTCTCGAAGCATCCAATTTCCTGCTGGGTACTGTACCTCAAGAATTTCAACCTACGGCTGATCTGTTCCAAAACAAGATTCTGGTTGCAGATCTTTATTCTGTTAAAAATGATGGTCTTAGTGTCGCTGCTTTACAAGCAGTCCTGGCAGACGTAACTGCTGCAGGACCTTCAACAGAAGCAGAAGCGACACAATTTTTGACAGATCATGGTTTCACACCACCTACAGGTCAACCAGGTGGGGTTCATACGCTTACTATTAATCAGGACAATATTCTCGGTGGAGCTGGCGATGATACGTTCGAAGCTGGTGTTGTTCTGAATGGAGCAACCCCGACCAATACATTGCAAAGCTTTGACACGCTTGATGGTAACGGCGGCAATAATGATATCCTCAATGCGACTCTTGCTCAGAACATTGTGGTTGCGCCAACGCTCAAAAACATCGAGAATATCAGTTTACGTTTTGCTGGCACAGATGATCTGAATCTGTCTAATGCCACAGGTGTTAATACTGTGACGCTTCACGATAGCACTTTTATTGGTACGGTAAGTGGCCTTGGATCGATCGCCAATCTGGCAGTTAAGAATCAAAATCAAGATGTTAAATTCGATGGCTCTACTGCTGCCACACTAGCGCTTGGTTTGAATGCTTTTGGCAAATCGGGCACGCCCAATAATGTAGATCTGGGTTCTGTAACAGCCGCCAAAGCGACTACCTTAAATGTAACCGCCAACAATGCGAATGCTAAGATCGATTCAACGGCTGCTGATGCTATTCAAACTTTGTCGATTGCTGCTTCTGGTACGAACACGTTATCGCTGGTTGATAGTGGTGCGACGATTACGACTGCCACGATTACCGGAGCAGGTAGTGTCGATCTGACTGGTACTGCCTTTACAGGCGGTATGACCACGTTCGATGCATCTAAGAACACAGGTGGTGTCAAGGCTGTAATCGCAGGTACCAAAGCTGTAGCTGTATCCGGCGGCGATGGTGCAGATACATTCGATCTTGATACAGGTAACGCGGCTGGTTCTTCTGTTGCACTCGGTAAAGGTGATGATAAACTCTTTGTGGGTAAACTGCTGGGTCAATTCGACAAAGGTGTCAATGGGGGCGATGGTACTGACATCATTAACATCACCGATGGTGCTACCTTGACTGCCACAACAGCGGCATTCATCACCAACTTCGAAACGTTGGATGTTTCGGGTGGTGCAGGCAAATATGATGTCTCGTTGAATAACTTTGCCACCGTGCAAATCGACGAAGCTATCAATGGCACAAACACAGCTCCTATCGACTTCATCAATGCGCCTGATGCTTTCACACTCAATGTTGCCAGCAAAGCTAACGATGGTGATTTTGCCCTGACGACTGGTCTTGGTGGTGCCGTAACTGTAACTGGTAAGGATTTTACTGGAACTACGGCCAAAGGCGATACTGAAACCTTTACCTTCGTAGCTACCATCAATGATGGTAACAAGGATGATGTAGCTAATGGTAATATCAACGCTGATACTGTTACAGCGCATGGTGTTGAGAATCTGGTAATAGACGCCCATGTTGGTACCCTGGATGGCGGCAGTAAAGCGCTGGGTGCTTCTGCACACACTCTGACGGCCAATCTCGTGGATGCCCAGGCTGAAACCCTGACCATCAAAGGCGATGCATCTGTTAACCTGTCAGGTGTAACCTTTATTGGGGTAGTGAGCAAAGTTGATGCAACCGCCTCCAAAGGTAATGTCACCATCGATTTCTCAGCTCATGCTAAGAACGTGGCTTACAACGGTGCTGAGGGTGTTGATACCTACAAATCCAGCACGGTTGGTGATGTCATTTACACTGGCAAGAGCGGTGACGCTGTGACTTTGACCGCAGTTGGTGCACGTGATACCTTTGTTCTGAAGGCTGCGACCGATTCTCAAATCACGGATACCTCTAAGGACGGTAAGATCACCATCGGAGCTGACACCGGCTTTGATAATGTGACTGGATTTGTTACTGGCGGTACCACAGTCAGTGACCGTCTTGACGTCACTAATTTGGGCTTCAGCGGGGCGCAGCGTGGTGTAGTTGATGTAACCTCCCAGGTCACTGCTGCTACAGATCTGACCAGCATTGCGGATCTGTTTAATTCACCTGCAGGTGATCGTGGCGTGGCTTTCAGCACGGTTGGAACTGATACCTTTGCACTTATCGATGCCAACAAAGATGGTAACTTTACCGCAGCTGATGATTTGATTGTTAAGCTGACCGGCGTAGCTTCACTATCTGAAACAGACATCAACTTCTAATCTATCTGAAGATGTCCGACTATCTTGATTTGGTCGGATAAGAAGCTAACCAACCCCGCTCTCTACACAGGAGCGGGGTTTTTTTGTGGCGCATTGTTTAAAAAACTTCTGGTTTTCGTAAGGAAAGATAATGACTGATTGGACTGCCGGCTACGTGGCTGATATTAGCTATACTTATGGCTACTACCCAGAGCTTAACCCTTTGCGCCTCAGTCTGCCGTTTTTAACGACCGGAGTAGATTTTCCAGAGATTGAAACGGCCTGCGAGTTGGGCTTTGGTCAGGGAATGAGTATCATCATGCACTCGGCTTCCTCAACCAAGTGCTGGTATGGTACGGATTTCAACCCGGTGCAGGCTGGTTTTGCGCAGGAAGTATCGGCTGTGTCTGGCGCTAATGCTCATCTGTATGATCAGGCATTTGCCGAGTTTTGTACGCGATCCGATTTGCCCGATTTTGACTATATTGGTCTGCACGGTATCTGGAGCTGGATTTCAGACGAAAATCGGGCTGTCATCGTCGATTTTATCCGCCGCAAACTGAAGGTGGGAGGAGTGCTCTATATTAGCTACAACACCCAGCCGGGTTGGGCAGCGATGCTGCCGATGCGGGAGCTGTTGGCGGAGCACGCGGAAGTAATGGGCACCAGCGGCCAGGGAATCATCAGCCGCATTGATGCTGCGCTTGATTTTGCCGAGCGCATGCTTGCTACCAATCCGCTTTATGGCCGAATGTATCCACAGATAGCCGAGCGTATCAGCAAGATGAAGGAGCAGAATCGGAACTACTTGGCACACGAATATTTTAATCAGCACTGGCATCCGATGTCCTTCACGCGTATGCGCGATTGGCTAACATCTGCCAAGCTGAGTTATGCCTGTTCTGCCCATTATACTGACCATGTCGACGCGGTGAATCTGTCAGAAGTGCAGCAGCAATTCCTGCACGAAATTCCCGATGCAATGTTCCGGGAAACGGCACGCGACTTTATGTGCAATACCCAGTTCAGGAGGGATTACTGGGTCAAAGGTGCGCGACCATGCGATCCTCTCGAACGTCTTGAACGTCTGCGGAGTCAGCGTGTGATACTGCTGAATCTGCGAGAAGCGATCAAACTGAAAGTCAGCGGCCCGCTGGGGGAAGCCACGTTAAATGAGGGTGTTTATACCCCCATTCTAGATCTACTGGCTGACTATAAGTCGCGAACATTGGGGCAGATCGAGCAGACCATGCAGAGTAAGGGTCTCACCTTTGCACAGATTTTACAGGCGGCAATGATCCTGATTGGCAAGGGCGATGTCGCAGTGGTGCAGGAAGATACGGTAGCATCAAAAGCTAGACGCAGCACTGACAAACTCAACCTGCATTTGATGAACAAGAGTCGTAGTAGTAATGATATAGCCTACTTGGCCAGTCCCCTCACAGGCGGCGGTGTCTCGGTCAATCGTTTCCAGCAACTTTTTCTGCTAGCTCGTCACCAAGGAAAAAAATCCCCCCAGGAATGGGCGCAGTTTGCCTGGCAATACCTTGCCGCATTGAATCAACGGCTGACGAAAGAAGGTAAAACCATTGAGTCTGTGGAGGAAAACTTGGCGGAACTCACACGGCAGGCTAGCGACTTCGCCGAGAAACGCCTACCTATTCTGAAGGCGTTGCAGATTGCTTGAGTTAGTTTCCGAGTAGGATGTGCTCACGTAAGGAGGCGCATCGTTCGAGTATATCGTTCACGATATAAGTGGTATCGTTAATTCTGGTGCAAGATGGTGTGTTGATAAATTTGCCCCTATAGAGCGATACGCATCGGCGTTGACGTCTTGCCTGTCTTGCGTTGCAAAACCCAATTTTCCTTTTTGATTTTGTAAAAATATTGGTGTAGGCTGGCTATATGAAGTTTCCAGTATTCAACAAGGAGCAACAAGAAGGTTTGGCTAAAGTATCAGATAATGTTGCTGCCGCATCAGTTGTTGTGGTCTTACTGGGCGGCTTGATTGATAAGAAAGTGACTATCGTTGGTGTATTGGCACTGATATTTCTGGCGAGCATATTCTTGATTGTTTCCTTTATTCTGCGTAAAGGAGCAGATGATGGCGATTGAATCTATAATTGGATTGGCAGTGTTTGCAGCTATCATGTTATTAGTAGCATGGTATGCTGATAAGCATCGCTCAAGCAAATAGATAGCTCGGTTTTGTAGAGGCTGCCGATACGAGTATTTAAAATGAAACCACTCTGGACCGCAGAGGATTTGTTTGTCTCGCTTCCAGGATGGTAGCTTGTAGGGTGTGCTGACGCAGGAGGTGCAACGTTCGAGATAAATTACCCCGCGCTGCTATAGAAAGATTGTCCAAACCACTTTAGCGATCATGCCTAGAGCGATACTGCCAGCGAGGATAGCGAAGCCTTGCTGTAATCTGGGGCCCGCAAAACGAGCGGCAAATGTTCCACCGAGCAGCATGCCTGCGATAGTACCAACACAAAAGGGTATGGCGATCGACCATTGCATGGCGCCAATGAGTATCGCCGAAACAACGCCAGTGGTAGCAATTAATGCGGTGATCGCCAGCGAGGTCGCCATTATGGACAATATGGGAAGATTGGTGATTTTCCCGAGGACAGGCACGATCACGAATCCACCTCCTACGCCCAGCAGACCTGACAGAAAACCTGCTGCCGTGCCTGACAATGCTAATGCTCTGAAACATGGCATGGTCCAAATTAAACGTCCGCTGGTATCATCTAACTGGCAAGGAGGAGCGGTATGCTGAGCGCTTATCTCATTTTTACCTTCGTGCATGCTTTGGCGTAACATATGCTGGGCAACAAAGGTGAGTACGCAAGCAAACAGTAATGTTAATGATATATTGGGTAAGTGCTGTGCAAGCCATATCCCTGCTGGTGAAGCGAGTGCGCCTATCAAAGCAATGAAACCGGCTGTCCGGTATCTGACTCTGTTTTGCCTGAATGCGAGCAATGTACCGATCGCTGCCGACAAACTGGCCGCCAGCAAACCAATGGGAGCAGCTTGGGCTACCGTCAGGTTCAGGCTGAACATGAGCAATGGCACCGCGATGATAGTGCTGCCAGCCCCTGTCAAGGCGAGCACGGTGCCAGTAAATAAACCTAGCAGAATGCTGATCAAGTTAGTATCCATGAGCTGCTCAGCTTACACCTGTTGAACGGGTCAGCCATTCACGGCCTTTCAACATGCCGTTCCAGTACAACCATGGGAACACTTTGACTTTGAGTAACCACGCAAATCGGCTGGGTGCAGTCGGATCGAAGAACGGAAAAGTCGGCAGCAACTTGCCGCCAAAACCAAACTCGGCCAGAATCACCTTGCCCTTCTCCACGGTTAGCGGACAGCCACCATAGCCATCATAAATATCGGGGAGTTTTCTGCCCTCTCTGGCTGCAAGCAGATTATCGGCCACAATGGCGATTTGCTTTCTGGCTGCCGCTGCTGTTTTGGTATTAGACGAGGAGCACGCATCCACCAGTGAGAAAATATTGGGGTAACGCGTATGTTGCAAAGTTTTGGGATTGACTTCACAAAATCCGATTGCATCTGCCAGCAGGCTGTTACTCAGAAAATCAGGTGCGACCTGGGGAGGCGTCACATGCAGCATATCAAACGGTTTTTCTACGAGTGTGACTTTGCCTTCACTATCCTTAATTTCGAAAGTGGCAATTCTGTTGGGGTCATCGACTTTTATGAGGTTGGAGTTGAAGGCCAGTTTGGCGTGATAGCGCTGCACATATTTCATCAGTGACGGCACAAAATCAGCGACCGAAAACAGTACTGCAGCGGCGCTATTAAATTCGACTTCGATATTGTCCAGCACACACTGGCGCAGCCAGTGATCGCATGACAGATACATGGGTTTGTGCGGTGCGCCAGCACATTTGATCGGTATGGGAGGCTGGGTAAACATAGCCTTACCTCTTTTGAGATTTTGCGTCAGCGACCAGGTGTAAGGTGCCAGCTCGAATTGATAGTTGGAAGTAACGCCATTTTTGCCAAGCGTTTGCTGGATGCCTTCGATTTTTTTCCATGCCAGACGAATGCCTGGGCAAACGATCAATTGGCGGTAACCAATCGAGCGACCATCGACCAGATGGACCAGATTATGGTCTGGATCGAAGCCGTTCGCTGCTACCTGTATCCATTCTGCTTTCGGCGGAATGACGTCAGACATGTTCCTCACTGTTTGCGCGATGTCATAAGCATCCCCGCCGACCAGGGTCCAGGCCGGCTGATAATAATGCTTATCACTAGGTTCGATAATAGCGATGCGTAAGGAAGGCTGACGATGCAACAGACTGGCAGTGACGCCAATTCCTGCAGCTCCCCCTCCTATCACAACGATATCAAAAGCATTGCCCCAATTGCAGGCAGGAATCAGCGGAAGCAGCTTTTCCTCGGAGGGGGGTGGTAGCTGAGTTGTTGCAGGGGCTTCGCCCGTCCCGCTGCAGGCGGCAGTAACCGATTCTGCTTCACCTTCAGGTTTTTCTTGTTTTTGTCCCGTCATTTCATGCAGCGCTTTCGATCGGTTGCTGCTTTTGCAGAAAGCGAGCATAGGTCTCGGTAATTCAGCCAGCAGTTTGTTGAATGCATCGCTCTTTTCAGTCGAAACTGCCCCGATCTCGACCGGCAGATAAACAAACTGGAGGCCAAGCGAGCGTGCTGCTTGTTCCAGTTGTGCGCTGGTGGGCTGTGTCTCACCGCCCTCATAATCGGGATGATTGCAGATAACAGATTTATAACCTGCTGCAGCGATTTCTGCCAAATCATCCACGCTGATTTGGCCGGTAACAGACAGTTTTTCATTCAGTTTTGTCTTGATTATGCTAATTTTTTTCTCCTCTAGAAGGGGTCGGTTTCTTTAGCTTAAGGTGACTACTTTTTTGCTGAGGGTGAGGATTATTATCGGTGCAATAAAGGTGATACAGCGTTTGCATGATTTGTAATGCTGCCCGACTTGCCAGGTTGTAATAGATATATTTGCCCTTGCGCTCAGTATTCACGAGCTTTTCTTCACGCAGAACGGTAAGTTGCTGTGACAGGGTCGGCTGCCGTATTCCCAGCGACTGCTCTAGTTCGCCCACATTTTTTTTACCTTGCATGAGCTTGCAAAGAATGAGTAAGCGATCCTCGTTAGCCAGCGCTTTCAGCAAGGCGCATACTTGTACAGCGGATGCCCGATTTGACAACATGTCAGTCAAATCAGCATGATTTTCTATTTCTTTTAAGATTGATTGATTGCTCAGCATAAAAAAATATTCAAATTTTCTTGTTTAAAAGTTGCAAAAAATGCTTTGTATGAGGTGCATGACAGTTTATCCATCCTGTTGCCTGGCATAGTGGGCACGGTATCGTTCCAGCAGCTCAAAAATACCCATACCGAGTAACGTGGTTGCGACAAATGCCATGCCATGCAAGTTGCCTGCTCCAACCAGCACCAGCCCAGGATCCGGACAGATACCCGAGATGCTCCAGCCGATGCCAAATGCCAGACTATCGAGAACCAGGCGCTTATCGATCACACGAGAGATGGGCACCCCGCTACAGCCTGAATAAACCACCAACTATGCCGCAAATACCGGCGATCCGTCCGGCAAGCAACGACAGAATAGCGGTCGCGATATTGATCACCATGCCGCCAGCTAATGCAGATGCTGGTGTGAAATATGTCCAGTCGATAGTCATGATAATTCTCTATGATCTATCTTTACATATAATAAGAATTAATATTATGTTGATAAATATACTATAGTCAATTTATATGAATCTATTTGGGCTGAGAAAAAGAGAGAATCATGCAGCCAAACATCCGAGCATTCTTTGATCCTGCTACCTGGACTGGGACCTACGGGGTGTTTGATGAGCGAAGCGGAGGTTGTGCCATTATTGACCCCGTGCTTGATTACGTTCCAATAGCAAGTAGAACGAAAGCGGTTTCTGCCGATAAATTGATCACAATCATTACTGAGCAGCATCTGACTGTGAACCAAACGAAAGCAAGGTAATAAGTTACTCTGATAAAATAGAGCGTATTATTCAGTTCCTATCCGCGAACTGTTTAGCGCGGCATTAAAATCAAAGAGACATTATGAAAAAAATATTTTTGCTGGTCTTTCTTATGTCTGCTGTAGCACCTGGGCAGGCAGAATGGGTGAGGGTGGTTGCAGGAACAAAGCAAGGGGAGAATCATTATTTTGATCCGGAAAGCACCGAAAAAAATGGTCATTTCAGAAAAGTCTGGGTGTTATCCAGTTATGATCAAAAGCAGCCAGGTGGATATCAATCTGTCAAAAGCTTATATGAGCTTGATTGCAAAGAAGGAAAAGTCCGCTCCTATACGATGCTGCTTTATTCAGATCCCAAGGCAGCGGCCAATATGGTCGGTGCTCAGCATGATAAGTCAAAAGATTGGTCTGGTTATGCAACCAATTCCTTTCTTGATCACATAGCTAAAACGGTTTGCGAAAAATAATTTTGTCCATTTTTGTTGTTCAGACCCAGCCTCACTGCGGAGAAAGACCAGGCCAGGAAGGCTATGAGCGAGAACGCGAATAGGCCGGAAAATTTTTCAAAACACTTAGGAGGTAATCGATATCTCCAGTGGTGTGGTTGGCGTTAATTTGGAAGCGAATTTCTTCGTCTCCTTTGGGAACGATTGGGTAATTTAAACCGGTCGCTAAGATGCCATTCTGAAAAAGGTATTCGATCAGAAGTGCTGTTTGCTGAGTGTCGCGCACGACAAGCGGGGTTACCGGATGTTCGCCAGGGATGGTTTCGAAACCCAGTTCAGTTAGGCCATTTTCAAAGTGTACCGTCAGCTCGCGCAATCTTGCTAAGCGTTCCAGTCCTTCCTTGCTTTCCAGTATCTCCAGAGAGGCTATGGCGGCCAGTGCCTCGGACGGGGTAATTGGATTTGAATACACATAAAAAGGGGAGATTTCCCTCAGGTAATCGATAACAGGGGTGCTGGCAACCACGTAACCGCCATTTACACCTAATGCCTTACCCAGCGTGGCAATCAGTATGTCGACTTTGCTTTGGGTGTATTCTTCGGTTCCCCGTCCAGTTTCGCCAAACGTGCCTACGCCGTGTGAATCGTCAGCAATGGTAATAATGCCGTCTGCAAAATCCTGTTCATATTTCCGGCAAATCGGGACAATTTCATCCAGTGGCGCGCAGTCACCACGCATACTGAAGATGCCGTCGGTGATGACCAGCACTCGCTTGATCTCAGGCTCGCCTGCGGCATTTTTGCCGTAAGCATAAGTACTGAGAATACGCTCGAGTTCTGTCATATCGAGATGTTTGAAAATCTCTTTTTTGGCTGGATAGGACAGGCGAATGGCATTGATGATGCAGTTGTGATTCAGTTGATCGCTCACTACCAGCGTATGTTCATCGATTAATGCGGGAAGTATCCCCATCACAGTTGTATAAGCTGAACTGTAAATCATGGCGGATGCACGTCCGTGAAATGCTGCCAGGTGCTTTTCAAGTTCGACATGCGGTTGGTATGTGCCTGAGATAAAACGGACGGCACCGGGGCCTGTACCAAAATGTTTAACTCCTTCTTCTTCTGCGGCCATCACCTTGGGGTGTAACGCGAGACCCAGGTATGAATTAGAGTTCATCAGTAAGTACGCCTTTTCATCGCTCGCTAAAAAATAACGCGGCCCAAAGTTTTCATCTTCTGCAGAAGTGGGCAATTTGCCCTCTTTTACCCAGTCGGGCAGGGTGATTTTTGCAATCACTTTTTCTGCCCCTTTTTGAGCACCTCTTTCTTTCAATTCGGCCAGCTTCAAGGTGCAATACATATTTAATTGTTCAAGAGACATTTCGGCTCCTTATCAAGGTTTAACACTTAGAGCTTTTTTGTTAGACGCTCGATCATGTCTTTTGTCATGGCCGCAAGGTCATAATGGGGCTGCCAACCCCATTCTTCGCGTGCAGCTTGATCGTCCATATGGCGCGGCCAAGAATCAGCGATGGTTTGCCGAACCGGGTCGATCTGATAGTGCATGGTAAAAGCAGGTATGTGTTTTTGAATTTGCGCGGCCAGTTCTTCGGGAGCGAAACTCATCGCAGTGATATTAAAGGCATTACGATGTTTTAATTGCTGCGGTTCAGCTTCCATCAGCTCAATGGCAGCCCGCACGGCATCGGGCATATACATCATATCGAGAGTTGTGCCTTTATTTAAAAAGCATGCGTATTTCTTTTGCTGAATGGCCTGGTAAAAAATTTCGACAGCATAATCAGTAGTTCCTCCGCCAGGCAGTGTTTCATACGAGATCAATCCAGGATAGCGTACACCGCGGGTATCTACTCCAAAGTGGGTGAAGTAATAATCACACAAAAGCTCGCCAGCTACTTTGCACACTCCATACATGGTGTTGGGGCGCTGAATGGTATCCTGAGGTGTGTTGTCACGCGGGGTGCCTGGGCCGAAAGCGCCGATCGAACTGGGAAAGAAAACAGCGCAGCCATAGGTGCGGCTTACTTCCAGAACATTTTGCAGCCCTTCCATATTGATTTTCCAAGCAGCCAGCGGGTTTTTTTCAGCAACGGCTGATAACAGGGCAGCCAGGTGAAAAATTGTATCAATGTGGAAATCGCGCACAATTTTTGTAAGCGCATCGATATCAGTAACATCAAGGGAGGTGTAGGGTCCTTCTTCTACAAAGCCTTTTGGCGGTGCTCTTTTATGTCCAGCCGCGACAACATGATCGCTGCCGTATTTTTTTCGCAGCGCAGGAACCAGTTCAGAACCAATTTGCCCGGTAGCCCCGGTTACCAAGATTCGATTCATAAATTCCTGTTTTTGAATTTTAGGAGTAGTCAGAAAGAGACCATTGCCAAAAAAACTTTTGTTGGGCAGTACAAAGCGGTCCTGATGCCTACCATTATCTCTCTATCTTGAGTTGTGTTGTCAAATAGTGAGCCTATGGGTCAAGTGGTTTTGTTTACAACCGCACTCCTCCATGCGAACCAGACGCCTATTATTGCGCCGATGAAATTAAACATAGCATCACTGAAACTAGCGTATCGACCGGGGGTATCGGCCTGATGCCACTCAAGCAGCGCACCGTAGATGCCGCCATTATCACGACTGGAGTCAATCCAATTCGAGGGAGAAGATACGGAAACAGGCAGCGGTGGAGCGTCCACGCAAGCAAAGCATAAGCCGGAATATGCAGCATATTGTGAACAGTCGGAGAAAAACCAGGAAAATACTGAATGATGGTCGGATTATCAGGCGGCTTCCCCGGTATCGAAGAGATGGCATACAAGCCGATCATTACGCCAGGTGGCTAGACGAAAGATAGAATAGTTTTTATATTTCTGGTGTCCATTATCCTGGATTCCTCAGTTGGGTGGGATGGAGTGTGTGGTTTTGCGAGTGCAGGGCAAGGCGCAACGACGCGGAATGGTCGTTCCATTCCAAGGAGTTGCAACGCAGCCATGTGCTTGCAAAATCGCGCAATCCGTCCCGAAGCGGAAACACCCGGAAGGTGAGAATGAAATTTATAGGAATGGTTATTATATTCATAATGTTAACATCAAAATGAGCGATCAACTGAGGAATCTGGGATTATATGTACTATCCAGGAAAATGCGTAATGGCTGCTATCTTGCCAGCGTTGATAGGCATAGGAAAAATAAACACAAAAATAAGGACTCAATCTCCCTCCCATCCTATTCGGATGCTGTTTTTTGTGAAAGAGAATGAAACGCTTAATTCAGGCAAGATCAGATTGCCCGGTACGATAGCTGTAATGCTTGAGCCTGAGTTTATCTCGCACCTGGTTCAAAAGTTTTGGTTTATCCATCGTATTTGTGGATCTAACAAAGTTTGTTATGATGAAAGCCAAATTGATTCAATTCTATAAAAAATAACGCCATTATGTAGCAAGCGCACAAAGGCGGAAAACATGGGCCAATCAACCAGCATAAGTAATTATTATTGCCATATTAATTATAAATATGGTGATTAATGGATATTAATTTTTTGACCGTTGCTTTTGTTGGTCTTGTTGTTGTTCTGATTCTTGCTGTGATTGAATTATTAAGGCCTCAGGGCGATCATTCTCAAGAGATAAGTTCTCTGAGGAAGGCGTTTGCGCTGATGGGGGTTGGGGTGATGTGTCTGGCGGTAAATGCAATTGGCGGGAACTTGGAGCGTCATGAGTTATAGCATAACCAGATAATTTTGATTATAATGCAAGGATGGCATATTCATTGGATTTTCGCCGTAAAGTGTTATCTGTTCGAGAGAAAGAAGGACTTACGATAGCCGAGGTGGCAGCGCGGTTTGATGTGGGTATAGCAAGCGTTGTTCGCTGGATCAAGCATGTTGATCGCAAACCTCAAGGGTTTCGCAAACGCAAGATTGATCTTGATGTATTGCGGCAGGATATTCTCGATTATCCCGATGCCTATCAGTACGAGCGAGCAAAACGTTTGGGCGTGGCGCAGAA
>NZ_FNPJ01000078.1 GCF_900107265.1 Nitrosomonas sp. Nm33
CTATATCGTGTTCGGGGTAATTGTTCCATCTATATCCTCCATTCCATGTCTATATTTTATGAAACTTTGGACTCCATAAAACTCAGCATACCTCATCAAGCGTAGCGGTCGATGATTACCCCACGCAGCGACCATTTCCTCTACCCGCTCCTTAAGTTTTTTTTTCCAATCCTCGCACAGCGCAGCATCTCCTTGAGGATGAGCGCTATCCGGTGCCAGTTTACGCCAGCCATGGCGCCAGCATTCGATAAATCGTTGAGAGCGCTACTCGCTTACCTAGTCGTTCCTCTATTCTCTCTTTAAGCGGAGAGACAACTACCACTCCGCCTCGAGCCGCTCCTGCCAAAACTTCATCAAGAATTTTGGCTTCCTGTTCAAGCGTGGCAATCGCACGGTTACGGAGCGCCCGTTTCGTTCGAGGTGCTTCCTCCTCGCAGCGAGCAACTCTACAGTAGCGCGTGCGCATGCTACACGTCCATCTAATGGAACGTCCAATAGCCTTCGCCGTTTCCTCTAACGACATGCCCGGTTCCAAGGGCAGCAATACCGCTTGTGCCGCCCTCAACTCCTCTGCTGTTTTTGCTGTTCTCAATAATTCCCGGGCCGTTACTAATTGATCTATTCCACTTGCTTTTCTTCCCATGATTTTTTCCTCGTAATTCATGGCTATATTGTTTCATTTCTTCATTTTTCAATGCAAATTGGAATTAGATGAGGGGGATGGAATTTGCTCTATCGCAAATGGCAGGAAAGGTGCTAATTCCATTTCTAAATCAAAGATGACACGAAGGCGAGCCGCAGACAGTATAAATAATACGGCAAGGTGAAGCCGACAAAGTCAGGTTTGATTTAGAAATGGAATAAGACATGGAGACACTCAAAAGATGAGTTATAAAATTTATTCCAGATTTTCCATTAGAAAATTCTCCTGATGGAAAAAATCTGAAATAAATTAAAAGAATTTAAAATAGCAACAATCATCCTAAACCATTTTAAATTTATTGGCTTTGCATCAGATCAGCACTGAAGAGGCATTTAATATGAGGGGATGGGATATCAGGCGAGGTACATATTGTGTAGACATGAAATCTATATTATGGTGCCGATCTGACTGACATTGATCAGAGAGATGTGAATAAATCTACTGCGCACTCCAATCGCTGTGCTGAGCGGTACTCCCTTCTCACCCGTCTACTTGCTATGTGATTACGCTAGAACGCAGTCTCGCTAAAATTTCGTTTTATCGAAGCTCATCAGACTCGTTCTCTTGTAGCTGCGTTCCGCCCGCCTTGTGCTTTGAGTGCTTGCTCAGATTTTCTTCACAACCTCTGAGCAGCACCATTTTGCGAAACAGCACTTTGCGCAAGATTTCTATACCCACACCATCATACCCATCTCCAGTGGATGAGTCAGCAGCGGATGATAGGGATACATGCGCAGATAGTATTCCTGCATGCCGCATAACTCAGGCACATAATTCAGCTCAAACAAGTGCTCCTGCGTCTTGCTCATTTCCACAAAATCGAAACGGAAATGCTTGAAGCTGTTCAATCTTATGTTCTTGTATTGACGACAAATTAACAGTTCCACCACTACGTCATCAGGTTGCAAACCGTTTAATTTAGTTGCCACTTTGAAATTTAGGATATTGCCGAAATCAATCCGCTTAGACGGCGTATCCAGTCGCTGTAGTGAAACACCTCCCCACGCTGCGCTTACTTTCGCTTTCCAGGCAGAAACATTTTTGGCGTTCGCAAAATTATCCTTGGCATAATGCGCACCTTGTGCATGAGCGCGCGCATAAAATTTTTTGATATATTCATTCACCATGCGCGTCGCATTGTAGCGCGGCAACAGGGAAGTCATTGAATATTTAGCCATTTTGACCCATTCTGTAGAATAGCCGAATTTTCCGCGACGATAATACATGGGAATGACTTGATCCTGCAGAATCTCGTAAAACGACTGGCTCTCATCTTTGTCACGCAATGCTGCGTCAGTATCATCCGACACTGGTTTGACTGCCCAGCCATTTTTTCCGTCATAACCTTCTTCCCACCAGCCATCGAGCACGCTCAGATTGATTGTGCCATTGATCCCTGCTTTCATGCCGGAAGTGCCACTTGCTTCGAGGGGATAAATGGGGTTATTGAGCCAAACATCCACGCCAGCCACCAACCTTCGGGCAAGGCGCATATCATAACCTTCAACCAGCAATATCCGCCCTTCAAATTCCGGCAGTCGTGATACCTGGTTAATCCTTCGAATAAAATCCTGGCCAGGAATATCCGCAGGATGCGCCTTGCCTGCAAAAACGAGTAATACCGGCCGCTCTGGGTCGAGCAGGATTTTTCTCAACCAGTCGAGATTCTCGAATAACAAGGTTGCACGTTTATAAGTCGCAAAGCGGCGCGCAAAGCCCAACACCAGTGCACTGGGATTGATCGGATCAACCAATTTAAGAAGTCGATCCAGATGCGCCTCAGAGCCGCGATTGCGTCTATTCTGCTCAGTCAGGCGTGCCCGAATACCATAAAACATTTGTGATTTGAGTGTCTGCCGCATACTCCAGAACAGATGATCGGGAATTGTATCGACAAGTGACCAGAATTCATTGTCACACATTTTGTTGCGCCATTCATAGCCAAGATATCGATCGAATAGATCAGACCACTCTTGCGCTAAAAAAGTCGGTACATGTACGCCATTGGTGATATAAGTGAGCGGATTTTCCTCTGGCTCAATTTGAGGCCAGAGATCACGGCAAATACGAGCGGATACATCACCATGGATCTTGCTAACACCATTAAGCGTGCGTGACATATGGGCAGCCAACGCGGTCATGTTAAAGTCATCACTACCAGGCATATGCCCCATTACCATGAACTCTTCCCAGGAGATCTTTAGATCGTGACAAAATACAGCAAAATAGTCATGCATCATGGCCTTGGAAAAGTGATCATGTCCTGCGGGTACAGCAGTATGCGTAGTAAATACGGTATTGACCGCCACTGCCTCTACCGCGCTGGCGAAATCCAGTCCCTGCCGCACCAGATTGCGCGCCCGCTCCAGCATCATAAATGCCGCGTGCCCTTCGTTACTGTGCCATACGGTTGGTTTAATCCCCATTTCCTGTAATGCACAAACCCCACCCATCCCCAGAATGATTTCCTGCTCGATACGCATCTTTTTATCTCCACCATAAAGCTGATGGGTGATCAGGCGATCATTCTCGGGATTCTCCGGTAAATCCGTATCCAGCAAATACAAATTGACGTGACCTATGATGGCTCGCCAAACTTTTACCATCACCTTGCGTCCCGGCAAGGCGACTTGCACATGGACTTCTGAGCCATCATCATGCAAAGCTGGCTCCACCGGCAGAACTTCAAAATCTGAATCAGTATAAATTGCATGCTGATTACCCTGACCATCGATGGTCTGGAAGAAATAACCTTGTCGATATAGCAGTCCGACTGCAACAAATGGTAAACATAAATCACTTGCCGCTTTGCAGTGGTCTCCAGCTAGGATACCGAGCCCACCAGAATAAACTGGAAGACTTTCATGGAAACCAAATTCAAAGCAAAAATAAGCAATCCGATCAGGTGAACTGAAGCCTTCGATATGGTCGTAGCGTAAGGGTTCTGCATGATAAGCATCATAGGCTGACAGCACGCTGTTATAACTGGAAAGAAACGTTTGTTCAGATGCAGCTTTGTACAGTAACGACTCATCGACTCGCTTGAGAAAAGCTTTAGGATTATGCCCGACTGCTTCCCACAAACGTGGATCAATGCGAGAAAACAAAGTACGTGTTTCACGATCCCAGCTATACCAAAGATTATTGGCCAATTCTTCCATGCGGGACAGACGAGCGGGTATTTTGGGATTAACCGTGACAGTGAATGTTGTTTTGGTAATCATCGATTGTTCTCCTTGACAAGATAAATACTAAGACTGTCAAGCGCTGATAAAATGCTCACGATAATATTTTAATTCTTTGATTGAATCATAAATATCTGCTAGCGCTTCGTGCTTACTTTCTTTGTTCAGCCCCGCCATGATTCCGGGTTTCCAGCGTTTCGCCAACTCTTTAATTGTGCTGACATCCAGATTACGGTAATGAAAATAAGCTTCTAATTGTGGCATGGTGCGAGCAAGAAAGCGTCGATCCTGGCAAATCGAATTACCACACATTGGTGAGGTTGCAGAGGGAACATGATCTTTCAAAAAAGTAAGCATAATCGCCTCAGCTTGTACTTCTGTAATACTGGAAACTTTCACCTTATCAATCAGTCCAGATTTAGCATGAGTCGACTGATTCCATTTATCCATACCGTTCAGTATGGCGATCGGTTGTGACACTACTAATACCGGGGCTTCTGCTACCATATTTAATTGTGAATCGGTCACGACCAGAGCGATTTCAATAATACGATCGTGATCAGGGTTCAGACCCGTCATTTCCATATCTATCCAGATGAGGTTATTGCTATCTTGTGCCATAATGAGCTTTCTTGAATTTTAAGAAATTGATTTTGTCATATTGAAAACTACCCGTCACTTGATGAGGGGTAAGTGCTTGTGAACAAATCAGCATGACTTGTTCCGATAATTGCGATTTTTTTGTCGTAACTTTTTTTCGTTCTGTCGAAACTTGCTTTGTTCGTTTTAGCGAAACTCACTGCGCTCGTTTTCACAAGCTTTGAAAGTTAATCCATCATATTTTCTATGCTATTTTAATTATGCAAACTTTTACTGCTATATTTATTACTGCATTATTACTGACCACCTTCACCCAGCTATGGTTAGCAATGCGCCATATCCGTCATGTCCGCATCTATCGCGACCATGTTCCGCAAGATTTTGTCTCACAAATTGATCTTGTCGCCCATCAAAAAGCTGCTGATTATACCTGCGCCAGAACCCGTCTGGATTATCCCAGTACCTTAATCCATGTTCTTCTGCTATTGGTGCTCACGCTAGGAGGTGGATTCAATACCCTCGCAAACTTCTGGACGAACTGGTTTATCGATCCGATCCCTCATGGCATGGCGCTCATTATCAGCACGGTTTTACTGTTAAGTGTAATAGAAATTCCACTTAGTTATTACCGGACTTTTGTCATTGAGCAGCAATTTGGCTTCAACAAGATGACACCGGCTATGTTTTTTTCAGATCTCATCAAGCAATATACATTAGGTCTTCTGCTTGGTGCGCCATTGCTGCTCTGCATTTTATGGCTGATGGAGAAAATGGGTGATAACTGGTGGCTTTATGCCTGGCTGGCATGGGTAGCTTTCAATCTCTTCCTTCTGGCCGTTTATCCGACCTGGATTTCGCCGTTGTTCAATAAATTCTCGCCGTTAGAAGACGCTTCTCTCAAAACGCGTATCGAACAACTTTTACATAAGTGCGGCTTTGAATCCAGCGGTCTGTTCGTCATGGATGGATCACGCCGTAGCAGTCACGGCAACGCGTATTTTACCGGTTTTGGCAAAACTAAACGCATCGTATTTTTCGACACATTGTTGTCACGTCTTGAAGCGCCGGAAATAGAAGCGATCCTCGCACACGAGCTTGGTCATTTCAAACGTCATCATGTCATTAAACGTATCGTTTGGTCATTCATCGTGAGCTTGGCCTTTTTGTGGCTATTAGGTTATCTGATGCAGCAGAACTGGTTCTATCAAGGATTAGGTGTTTCTGTTGCATCCATTCCCTCAACGGCAATGGCGCTGTTACTCTTTTTTCTGATCATGCCGGTCTTCACTTTTTTACTGCATCCGCTGTCTAGTCTCTATTCACGTAAACATGAATTCGAAGCAGATGAATATGCAGCGCAGAATGCTTCCGCAGCTGATTTGATTCGTGCATTAGTGAAGCTTTATCAGGATAATGCAGCAACGCTGACGCCCGATCCACTCCATTCTGCATTTTATGATTCGCATCCTCCGGCTGCGATTCGTGTTGCACATCTCAAGAAATTCATTTCCGCATAGGTGTACTTATGACTGATATCTGTAATCTAACGAACAAGCAATGCAAACCCTGCGAAGGTGGCGTACCGCCTCTTACTTCAGAGGAAGCAAACAAATTGATGCAACAGCTGGAAGGATGGTCGCTTGCGAACAATAAAATCAGCAAGACATTTGAATTCAAAAATTACTATCAGACCATGGCATTTGTCAATGCAGTAGCGTGGCTTTCCCATCGTGAGGACCATCACCCAGACATGATGGTAGGCTATAACAAATGTCATGTTGAGTACATGACACATGCCATCAACGGGCTGTCTGAAAATGATTTCATTTGCGCAGCCAAAATTGATTGGTTATTTAAAATTTGAGCTCAAAACGTCCTTTCTCTAAAAAACTTACTCAGCCAGTCGTAGGTCAGGTCATTGCCACCTACGGCAGGCAATACGAAGTCGAAACAAGCAACGGTTCAGTATTAACCTGTGTCATGCGTGGCAAGAAAGGCGGTATCGCCTGTGGCGATCATGTTGAAATCCTGCCTACCACACCAGGCCAGGGTGTCATCGAAACTATCTTACCGCGCTCAAATTTGTTGTATCGCAGTGATGTATTTCGTCAGAAATTGATTGCTGCTAACGTTACCCAGCTCATTATTGTAGTTGCTGCAGTACCGAGTTTCAGTGAAGAATTAATCGATCGTTGTCTGATTGCAGCGGAAAATCAACATATCAAAGTGCTCATCTTGTTAAACAAAGCTGATTTGCTGGAACAGACACGTGCGGCTGCCACCATGCTATCGTATTACCAATTCCTTGGTTATCCTATGCTGTCCATCAGTGCCGCCCAAGATATTGCACCGCTTAGATCTTATCTGCAAGGTCAGATCAGTGTGCTGACTGGCCAGTCCGGTATGGGAAAATCAACTATCATCAACGCGTTGATCCCAGATGCTCGGCGCGCCACCATGGAAATTTCCACTGCACTCGATAGTGGACGGCATACCACAACACATACACGCCTCTATCATCTTGATGCGGAAAGTTGCATTATCGATTCGCCAGGTTTGCAGGAATTTGGCTTGCATCATATTGATAGTAGGGAGCTGGCAGGATGTTTCATTGAATTCCGCCCCTATCTAGGACAATGCCACTTCCATAACTGCCGGCACATAGCGGAACCGGATTGTGCATTGTTGCTAGCAGCTCAGAATGGGAAAATCAACGCGCGGCGTCTAGCTGTCTACCATAAACTGATGGTATCGGCAGAAAATCAGAAGGCGTGGTAAATCGCTTCACTTGTCATCAAGCTGACCCCATCAGCAACGATTGATAAATTTCAAGATATGCCATCGCACTGGCTCGCCAGCTAAAATCCTTGCGCATGCCATTTTTCTGCAACTGCCGCCAAACTGGCTTATTACGATAGGCTGCCACAACACGCTGGATACCAGCTAGAAATGCCTCGGGAGTCATGTCATGGAATTGAAAACCGCTAGCGCTGCCATCCGCCAGTGTGGCGGGTGTACAATCCACCACTGTATCGATCAGCCCGCCTGTAGCATGTACCAGCGGAGGCGTACCATAACGCTGGCTATACATCTGATTCAGACCACAGGGTTCAAAACGTGACGGCATCAGGAAGCTGTCAGCACCAGCCTCAACCAGGTGAGATAACGCTTCGTTAAACCCAATGTGCGCGGCAATCTTGCCAGGATAAGTATCTGCCAGCTTGACCACACGCTCTTCCAGGATGGCATTTCCGCTTCCCAGCAACACCAGTTGCGCCGGTATCTGCACAAGCTGCGGTGCAATCTCCAGTATGAAATCATAGCCTTTTTGTTCGGTGAAACGACTGATAGCAGCAAACAACAAAATATCGCTATCGACTTCGAGCCCTATGACTTGCTGGAGCGCAAGCTTGTTGGCCTTTTTAGCAGCCAGATTGTTGCTGGAATAGTTTTTGCTGAGATGAGAATCAGTGGCAGGATCCCATTCCATCGTATCAATACCGTTGACAATGCCATGAATATGCTGGCTGCGTGCAGCCAGTAACCCTTGTAAACCAAAGCCAAGCGGTGCCTGCTGGATTTCCCGGGCATAACTAGGACTGACTGTCGAGATACGATCAGCATAATAAAGCCCAGCCTTGATAAACGACAGATTACCGTAATATTCCACACCGTTCATATTAAAACTGACAGCAGGTAATCCTAGTTGAGCGACTGTATCTGGCGGAAAGCAACCCTGAAAGGCAAGATTATGGATAGTCATGATGGTAGCCGCTTTTTTTCCAGGATGAAAATGAAGGTAAGCAGGAGTCAGCCCAGTTTGCCAATCATTGCAATGTACGATCTCAGGAAACCAGGTCAGCGGGCTGGCATCACTTGCCAGAATGGCACCTATTTTTGAGAGCAAGCCAAAACGCAATGCATTGTCCGACCAGCCTTGTCCAGCGGTATCAAGATAAATTCCGCCTTCACGTTGATACAACACAGGGCAGTCGATGATGTATACCGGTACATTCTTCGAATGGTTGACTGACAGTTTGGCTGACCATAGCGTAGCAGGTGGAAAATGGAGTAGATCATTGAATTCTGCCACTTTTCGTTTGTATTTGAGTCCTGACATAACGGAGGGATAGCCAGGCAATAACAAACGAATATCTACGTTCAATTCACGCAAAGCAGCGGGTAATGCGGCGCTGACATCACCCAAACCACCGGTCTTACACAATGGATAGACTTCTGGTGTAATAAACAGTACTTGAAAACCATGACGGGAAGAAGGTGGCATGTTTGCTGAATAAACGGTTGCAAGTGCAGCGATTAAAGCCGTTCAAAAATCGCGGCAATCCCTTGCCCTCCACCTATACATAGCGTAACTAAAGCATAGCGCCCACCTGTCCGATGCAGCTCATAGACTGCCTTGATTGATAAAATGCAACCGGTTGCCCCAATCGGATGCCCGAATGCCACGGCACCCCCATTGGGATTCGTTCTGACTGAATCAAACCCGAGTTCACGTCCAACTGCACAGGCCTGAACAGCAAAAGCTTCATTGGATTCAATCACATCCATATCGGCAAGCTTAAGTCCGGCCCGACTCAGCGCCTGCTTGACAGCCGGAACCGGCCCGATCCCCATATAGTTTGGATCGACCCCAGCATGACCATAAGCAACCAGGCGCGCCAATGGCTTCAGATTCTTTTGCTCAGCACTTCGCGCATTCATAAGCACCATAGCGGCTGCACCATCGTTGATACCTGAAGCATTACCTGCGGTGACTGTGCCATTCTCCTGAAAAACGCTGGAAAGCCCAGCCAGTTTTTCCAGACTAATTTGCTCGCGCGGATGTTCATCGGTATCGAACAACGTAATTCCCTTACGCGTGGGGATTTCGATTGGCAGGATCTGCGTTTTGAAATAACCCTGCTTGATTGCCGCTATTGCACGCCGATGACTCTCCATGGCAAACTGATCCTGCTCTTCGCGGCTAATACCCCATTTCTTGGCGATGTTTTCAGCTGTCACACCCATATGAACTTGATCGAACGGATCAGTCAATGCGCCGACCATCATATCCACCGCCTGGCTATCTTTCATGCGCTGCCCCCAGCGAAGTGCTGGTAACAAATAACCTGCTCGACTCATCGATTCAACGCCACCTGCAACCGCGACCTCAGTATCGCCTAACAAGACCGCTTGAGCAGCGGATAGAATAGCTTGTAAACCGCTGCCACAAACTCGATTCAGCGTCAGGGCGGCAGTTGATTGCGGCAACCCTCCTTGCAGGGCTGCTACACGGGCAAGATACATATCGCGTGCCTCACTGTGGATCACCTGACCAAAAACCAGATGACCAATCTCAGCAGGGTCAACGCTCGCGCGTGCAACAGCTTCGCGCACCACCTTTGCTGCTAAAGCAGCAGGAGCAATATCCTTGAGCGCCCCGCCATAATCTCCAATTGCGGTGCGCACACCACTGAGTATCACAACCTCATGTGCTGGCACGAAAAATCCTTTCCAGAAAACTGCTTCTAAAGTACATACCTGGCCAGATCTTCACTCTGAGAGAGCTCTTTGAGACGCGAATCAACATAAACCGCATCGATGACGATCGATTCACCGCTGCGCTTGCTCGCGTTGAAAGAGATTTCTTCCAACAGTTTTTCCATGACGGTATGCAGTCTTCTGGCCCCGATATTCTCAGTTCTCTCGTTGACAAAATAAGCAATTTCCGCCAATCGCTTGATCGCATCCTCTGAAAAGCTCAGCTCAATCCCCTCTGTTTTCAGAAGCGCCTGATATTGCCGTGTCAGGCAAGCATCGGTATTGGTTAGAATCTGTTCAAAATCAGCTGCACTCAGACTCCCCAATTCAACCCGGATCGGAAAACGCCCCTGTAACTCGGGAATCAGATCGGAAGGTTTGGAGAGATGAAATGCGCCGCTGGCAATGAATAGGATGTGATCGGTCTTGATCATGCCATACTTGGTGGAAATCGTGGTACCTTCAACCAACGGCAATAAATCGCGTTGCACCCCCTGCCGCGAAACATCAGCACCCGATACTTCAGAACGGCTGGTGATCTTGTCGATTTCATCGAGAAACACAATGCCATTCTGTTCGACATTCTGCACGGCACGCAGCTTCAGCTCTTCGTCATTGATGAGACGGGCAGCCTCTTCATCGATCAGAATTTTTCTGGCCTCACGTATCGTGAGTTTGCGTGTTTTCTTTTTACCTCCTCCCATCGTCTGGAACATGCCCTGAATCTGTGAAGTGAGTTCTTCCATTCCCGGTGGTGCAAAGATCTCCATGCTCGCTTGCTGCATAGCGACTTCGATTTCTATTTCCTTGTCATCCAGCTCGCCTTCACGCAATTTTTTGCGGAATTTTTGCCGGGTTGCACCGCTATCCTCGCTCTCTGCCCGAAAATCGAGATCACGTGCAGGCGGTAACAAAACATCGAGAATCCGTTCTTCAGCACGATCTTCCGCAAGCGGACGCATTTTTCTGATTTCCCGTTCTCGCCCCTGTTTGATGGCAGATTCCACTAAATCGCGAATAATGGAATCAACATCGCGCCCAACATAACCCACCTCTGTAAACTTAGTCGCTTCCACCTTGATAAACGGCGCATCTGCGAGCTTCGCCAGCCGTCGCGCAATTTCTGTTTTGCCAACACCGGTGGGACCAATCATCAGGATATTCTTGGGCGTGATTTCATGCCGCAATGGCTCAGCCACTTGCTGTCTGCGCCAGCGATTTCTGAGTGCAATCGCAACGGCATGCTTGGCGCTAACTTGGCCGATGATATGCTTGTCCAGTTCGTGAACGATTTCCTGTGGCGTCATTTGTGACATAGTAATAGCTTCTTAGAAGGAATGAATCAAATTAATCGAGCGACTCGATGACGTGAGTCTGATTGGTATAAATACAAATATCACCTGCAATGGTGAGGGCTTTAGCAACAATCTCCTTGGCAGACAAATCCGTATTCTCCAGCAGCGCCCGAGCCGCAGCCTGGGCATAGGCGCCACCGCTGCCAATCGCAGCTAAACTTTGCTCAGGTTCAATCACATCACCCGCACCGGTGATAACCAGTGTAGCCTCCCCGTCGGCCACTACCAGCATCGCCTCAAGGCGCCGCAAAATACGGTCGGTGCGCCAATCCTTGGCAAGTTCAACCGCAGAGCGCATGATGTGACCTTGATGTTTTTCCAGTTTGCCTTCAAAACGCTCAAACAAGGTAAACGCATCGGCTGTTCCGCCAGCAAATCCCGCCAGAATCTTGCCATGATAAAGCCTGCGCACTTTGCGCGCGCTGGCTTTGGCAACGACCGCACCGAGCGTTACTTGGCCATCGCCCCCCAATGCAACTTGTTTGCCCCGTCGTACGGATACTATGGTGGTCATATCAACTACTCTGTATCTAAATAAAGTATTAATTATAACGCTGATTCAAAAGTGACACGTAGTTGAAATAATGAGAACCGCTTACTTTGGCTAAAATAATCAATTATTCCAGAGATGTGATAAAGCGAAGCCATCGATTTTTTAAAAAACCTCATAATTTACAAATAGTGACATTCTATTTCTCTGCATTTCTCCCTTTTCTTCACAAAAGTACAGAAGAACAATATGGCCTTATTCATGGCTCACAAGTCCTAACGAAATTAATTATTTACCGCTTTGTCTGAGCAAGACGGTGAATTTAATCATCGCTCTCTTATAATCGCTGAGAAATTGAGTAAGCAGGCGAATCTCGTGACTTCGCTCAGCTATCGCTTATCTATCTAATGTATCAATCTTTAATTCAACTTTCTTCTGCCCATCTCATTTCGCCCAACAAGTATTGCAGGAATTCCTATAGAGTTCGAAGTTGATTCTCATAGCGTACTAGCGCTCGTGCATGACAGTGACTGCTCAGCCTATGGCTGCGAGTTTGTATCCCTTGCTATGAAACTGGGCACAACTTTATGTACGATGGGTGCAAAACTAATCCAGGCTTTTCCCCATCACACCACTGGATTGACGGCTCAAATGTAGGTCTGACTATGACACGTACTTTCCTGATCGATATCATTCCATTTCTAAATCAAAACTGACTTTGTCGGCTTCTCCTTGCCGTATTATTTAATACTGTCTGCGGCTCGCCTTCGCGTCATTTTTGATTTGGAAATGGAATAAGACCCGCGACGAAAGCATGGTTCAAGCGTATTGGAGTGAGCACTATACGCTGGCCCAAGTAAGTGAACATTTTAGTGTGAGCTACGTGACTGTCAGCCGGGCGGTCAAACAGGCTGAAAAGAGGGAACAGGAATGTTAAGTGTAAGGTTTGACCCCGTGGTACATTTCCAAAATTAGACACAACTCCTTATTTCTTATCTGGATAGAGGGTTTTCGGACTGGCGCTGCGTATCATAAATGCACTTCATGCACCATACAATGACTGACACCTTTTCCTGCTGTACTGCCAGAGTCGGTGTGACTTCCAAAAAGATTCCTAAACCGATTTAAGCCTACCTTCAATGATGGGGAATACTTAAGTGCCTATCGTGAAGATCACCCGTAACGCCACAAGTGATGCGGGAAGCGCGGCGCTTGTGTTGGCGTCAGGTGCATCGGGGAGTTAGAATAATCATATACTATAACTCTTGAGTAAGTTCAGTTATAAATTTATTGTAGTCTTCGAGGAAATCAGAAACTTTCCATGTTGACTCATTTATAATCGTATACCATTTATGCATTTCATCAAGATCACATAAAAGTGATCCCTCTGTTGGGCCAATTCTTATTGCACCTACGTCGTCAGTTTGTAAAAATGGGCGTATGTAATTAACTGCGTCGATGGCCATCTGGCGCAATGTATTTTTCTTATTTTCAAATTTCTCGGTCTTGAATACAAATGTTGGATCGTCGCATAAGTCTATAAATACTTCTAACGGCTTAAGAAATTCTATTGTACAACCTTCACCAAAAGCGCTCCTTTTGAATCTTTGTAGCATATTTGGAGGAATGGCTTTTTTTAATCTATTAAAAGTCGTTTGATTCATTTGATTCAAATCGGGCTTGAGTTGGGGATAATGTCTGAAAAATACCTGATCATCGCTGGACAAATCAGCTGAAATATCTTCCCAGAATAAAAGGTCGACAGAAAATTTACCCGCAGCCTTTCGACTGGCAGAAATCTTGCGAACTGATTCTTGGAGCCGTGCGTCACGTGGTGACGTGGTGGCTATATAAAGTGTAGTGAGTGCCGGTTGAAAAGACTCAGCCTTTGTAATTTCTTTGGTTACGTCTGAGTCATCTAGTCCGCTGGGTGAATTCTTGCACTGAATACCAACAAGTTGTCCGTCAAGTGTTGTTCCGTATACATCAACGCCTTTTTGGCGTTGGCCTCCTCGCCCATTGCCAAAAAATTTATCTGTCTTCCAGCGGAGCTTTGCAGCCGAAAGTGTTATTTCTTGAAATTCTTCCCAGGATTTCGGGGACGGAATATGGGAGTTTGAGATTGTGGGCATATTGAGAGGATGGCAAATCTAAGAATAAAAAGGTGTCTACCATTGAATTTGTGGATGACACCCATTATTAAGAAGCGTAGCATAACTTATTGATGGGGGTGTGGCTCAAGGTGTCCGTTGTGGATAATTCCGACTAACTCGGCACTGAAATGCCGCCCCTGTCGTCCGCATCATCC
>NZ_FNPJ01000007.1 GCF_900107265.1 Nitrosomonas sp. Nm33
AGTGATCTTGTGTTTTCTCCGATGGCGCACTTGAATGCCTGCTTCTCTCATGAGTTTACGGATTTTGTAACGGCCGATTGGGTGGCCTCGCACAGCTATTAAACCATGTCATGCTGGTATTCCGGATGCCGTTCCACGAGAGGTCTAATCTCTTCGGCTCGCTCAGTCAGCTGTTGCAGAAAGTCGATATCCCTCTGTGACAATAGCTCTCCGCGGTCAACTCTTTCCTTGATTTCAAGGGCTCTTGGAAGCGTCATTTTCGTGAATCTCTCTAAAAGTGCCATCGCGACGCCAAGGTCTTTCTCATTATCGGTCATGTTCTCCTCCTAATAATGGATTTAAAAAGATCACCCTGGTAGTCCTAGCTGGATAACCGTTGCGCCTGAATCATATGAGGCTTTGTTCCAGCCAGTACCCTCACACGAGAGGTACAACACACCTCTTCCATTTTTTACAGTGGAAATGCACACCCTTATGATCAACTGTCATAGCACGCAGCGTCATGCTTACAGGTAGCGCAGCGCTTCTCGCCAGACACTCGCTGGTTCGGGTATATCCGTTCGTGCAATATGTCCCAACAGTACGATCCCCCGTTCCCCCGTTCCTGAAAAAATCTCAGTTAAAACAATTTCCTTTGACGGTACCGTTGATGAATCTTGAATCTTGATTCCCATGGAATCAAGGCGCAGCCGGATCTCACGAGATGCAAACCAGGCTGCAGGATGACTCAAAGTATCGATCACGCTTGCAAGACTCTCTTCCAGACCAAGATTATCGGTATGAAACTGTCCAAGTTCCCTCTCGATTACCTCAATCTCCGCTTCCAAGGCAGCCAAGTCAGGATGCTGCTGCTCATGATCTGTCAGCATGGGATCGAGTCCCCAATTTCCTGCCTTCATGGTATTGAGCTTTTGTTGCAGGAGATACCATTGACGATCTAACTCCCTCCGTTTGCTCCGTTCGCCCGCGATACGCTCCAGAGCCTTTTCGATCAGGAAATCGAAGGCGCGTTTCTTAAGTTCTCGGCGGGTATCCAGCTCATTGCTGGTGGGTCCAAGATAACGATGATTCGAAAAATTAACGGTGACTTGCATCACCTCCCGGCGCAGAGTTTCACCCACAAGTTCTACCCCGAATACTTTATGCTCCTCCATCACCATACTCAGCAGACCGAAAATCTGCTCGGGAAAAGGTCCGGTCAAATCCGTCAGATAATTGCGTACAGTCTTGAAGTTGCCGAAAACTTCGCGCAGGTGGTCGGTCGAAACGAAGAACGCGCGTAAACACGAATCCTGACCAAATGCTCGCGGACTGATTTCTATCGGCGCAGGCAAGGCATCAACAGTAGAAATTACATGATCGATGGTCAGTTCAACGGGTTGATGAAGCCGTTTCCGATATTGCCCGATGGCACGGATACGTCGATCCGTACCATCTACCGCGCGCTCGATAGCTTTCTCGATCAAATCTTCAGGCAAACCTTTGTTCTGCTCGGATGTGCCTGTGAAAAGCGAACTCAGAAAACGCAACATACGTCGCCTGATTATAAAATTGTTGCTGTTTATAGGAAGATTAAACGCCCATTTTTAATAAGTCCTGCTATTCAAATAGATTATTAGAATATGTAAGCTAAAAAAATACGTGCTAACACGTAAGAATAAAAACGTTCCTTTGCTGGGTGAAATACGTTATTCGATTTGTAAATATATTCATGTTATTTAGCGCGGCCTGGATCAAATATTCTAGCTTTTGAGATTGAATTTATGAGGAGATCTTTTTGAAGTGTCGATAGCGACGAATCAGTTGATTGGTTGAACTGTCATGCCCGAGTGCAGGTTCTACCTTACTTTCAAGCTCCGGGATGATGCGCTGAGCCAGCACCTTGCCAAGTTCCACTCCCCACTGGTCGAATGGATTGATTCCCCAAATCGCGCCCTGGGTAAAAACTGAGTGTTCGTAGAGAGCGATAAGCTTGCCAAGTGCCTCCGGTGTGAGTCGCTGGGTAAGAATGGTATTGGACGGACGATTGCCCTCAAAGATCCGGTGTGGTACAAGCCAATCGGGTGTGCCTTCGGCCTTCACTTGTTCAATGGTCTTGCCGAAAGCCAAGGCTTCTGATTGAGCAAAGACGTTCGACAGCAGCATATCGTGATGCCGTCCAAGCGGGTTGAGTGTTTCAATGAAGGCGATGAAATCACAAGGGATAAGATTGGTTCCTTGATGAAGCAATTGGTAAAACGAATGCTGACCGTTGGTTCCCGGTTCGCCCCAATAGATTGGACTCGTGTTATAGGTAACCCGGGATCCATTAAGCGTAATCTGCTTGCCGTTGCTTTCCATCACCAATTGCTGCAGATAGGCAGGGAATCGCTTCAAGTACTGCTCATAGGGCAACACGGCAACAGCCTGGGTACCAAAGAAATCGGTGTACCACAATGTGAGCAAGCCCATCAGTACCGGGAGGTTGTTTTCAAACGGAGCCGTTCGAAAATGCTCGTCCATCTGATGAAAACCATTCAGCATGGCCCGAAAGTTAGCCGGTCCGATGGCCAGCATGGTGGAAAGACCGATTGCTGAAGTCATGGAATAACGTCCACCAACCCAGTCCCAAAATCCGAACATCTGCGCAGTATCGATGCCGAATTTAGCTACTTCCGCTGCGTTCGTCGAGACGGCGACAAAGTGTTTGGCGATAGACTTGGTGTCCCCACCGAAAGCGGCGAGCAGCCACTCTCGAGCCGTATGTGCATTCGTCATCGTCTCAAGCGTCGTAAAAGTCTTGGAAGAAACAATGAAAAGCGTTTCCGCTGGATCGAGATCGTGGACTGCTTCCACAAAATCAGTGCCGTCGATATTCGATACGAAACGGAATGTCATAGCCCGCTCGCTGTAATACTTCAATGCCTCATAGGCCATTACCGGTCCCAGGTCTGAGCCGCCGATACCAATGTTGACGACGTTACGAATACGTTTGCCAGTGTGTCCCTTCCAAACACCGCTCCGCACGCGATCGGAAAAATCAGCCATCTTGTCGAGTACGGCATGTACTTGGGGCACCACGTTCTCACTGTCCACCACGATGGAAGCCTCCTTCGGAGCACGCAGGGCGACGTGCAATACAGCGCGATTCTCAGTGATGTTGATCTTTTCACCGTTGAACATGGCGTCGATCCGTGGACGAAGTCCACTTTCTTCGGCCAGCTGCATGAGTAACTTGAGTGTTTCGTCGGTGACGAGATTCTTCGAGTAATCAAGGAAAAGACCCACCGCCTCAGCCGTCATGTGCTCGCCACGCTGGGGATCATCTGCAAAGAGCGTTCGTAAATGGAGGTGACGAACTTGTTCATAATGAGCTGTCAGCGCTTTCCATGCATTACGTTCGGGGAGGGGTGGAATATTTCCTGTCATATTTGTCATAATGAGAATCTCCTCTAATTTACTTTCTGTATAACGACGCAAATCAAAATGATCGGGTCTATTCGCTCATCCAGGATACGACGGACTCCTTTTGTTCCTTCTTCCAAGAGTTTGGTAGTTCAAGCATCAAATTCACGGGGTGGACAAGCGGTAGAAACACTCGTGCCATTACGCAGTTTTGCTCATCCGTTCTTTGGTAGACTTTGCAGGATGTTCAGCCTGAATGCTCTGCATTAAAGAATTACAATGCGGTACTGACTGCATCGCTCACGATCTGCTGAGCCTCGTTCACAATTGCGTTGAGATGATCTTCACTCTTAAAGCTCTCTGCGTAGATTTTGTAAATGTTCTCAGTGCCGGAAGGACGAGCTGCGAACCAACCATTGTCGGTCACAACCTTAAGACCACCGATGGAAGCGTTATTACCAGGCGCCCTGGTCAACTTCATCCGGATGAGATCGCCCGCAAGTTCTGGGGCTGTAACCGCTTCTGGTGATAGTTTTGCAAGCTTCACCTTCTGCTCGGGTGTCGCAGGCGCGTCGATCCGCGTGTAATGCAGTGTGCCAAATTCAGACTGCAGCTCCTGGTAATGCTCGCCCGGATCCTTGCTCGTGCGAGCAGTGATCTCAGCTGCAAGCAAATCCATGATCAGACCGTCCTTGTCCGTAGTCCACACCGTTCCGTCCTGCCGCAGGAAGCTGGCTCCGGCACTTTCTTCGCCAGCGAAACAGAGCGATCCATTAAGCAAACCGGGAACAAACCACTTGAAGCCTACCGGCGTCTCGCACAGCTGGTAACCCAGCTTATTGACCACTCGATCAATCATGCTGCTACTGACCAGAGTTTTGCCAACAACCACCTGGTCAGACCATTTTCTATGAGTCAGCAAGTAGCGAATCGCTACCGCCAGGTAGTGGTTGGGATTCATCAATCCTGTAGACGGAACGACCACACCATGTCGATCGGCGTCAGGATCGTTGGCAAAGGCGATGCGATACTGATCTTTCAGGTCCAGAAGTCGGGCCATGGCATACGGACTGGAAGGATCCATCCGAATCTTACCGTCATGATCGACTGTCATGAATGAGAATGCTGGATCAATTGTCGGGTTAACGACGGTAATATCCAGCTGATAGACAGCGTTAATAGGCTCCCAATAGGGTTCAGCAGCGCCGCCGAGCGGATCGACGGCCAACTTTAAGCCAGCCGCACGGATAGCGTCCATATCGACAACATTGCGCAGATCTTCGACATAAGGCATCACGAAGTCATCCTGATGCGTCGTGGTTGCCTTGATGGCGGAGGCAAAGGATAGCCGCTTGACACCGATATTCCCTTGGCGCAATAGTTCGTTGGCTCTCTGCTCGACCCATTTTGTTACATCGACGTCAGCAGGGCCGCCATGAGGTGGGTTGTACTTGAAACCGCCATCCTCAGGCGGATTATGCGAAGGCGTGATGACAATACCGTCAGCGAGTTGCTCCTTACGCTCCCGGTTATAAACGAGGATCGCCCGCGAGATAACCGGGGTGGGCGTAACACCGTCGTCTTTCTGGATGATCGTTGTTATGCCGTTGGCTGCCAGTACCTCCAGCGCGGTACGTTGAGCTGGTCCTGACAAGGCGTGCGTATCTTTGCCCATGTAGAGCGGGCCGTTGATACCCTGACCTTGCCGATAGTCACAAATAGCCTGGGTAATCGCCAGAATGTGTGCTTCAGTGAATGATCCGTGCAGTGGTGAACCTCGATGCCCACTAGTACCGAAACTGACTAACTGTGCGCTATCCACCAGGTCAGGCCGGCGCTCGTAATACTCACGCTCAAGTCTCGCCAAATCGATGAGTATCTCTTTTGTAGCCGGTTTACCTGCAGCTGGTGAAATCGTCATAACTCGTCTCCTTTGATAATATTCCGTCTAAAAAAACTGTGCACAAATTATCTTTTATATGCCTATAACATATTTTGCAATCGTAAGGTAACTGGAAAATTTACAATGTATAAAGAAAAGTAAACGCCCTTTTCCATCAGAAATTTAATCGCATAGTATTAAAATTAATTGTCATATGTGTTAATAAATCCAAATTCCATGATTTATTTGGCATAAGATTATTGAATATCCTCCCATTTTTAAAATTTCTATAACGTAATGTTATTAAAACCATCACCTATGGGGCCAGTAAATTTCCTTCTTTCACCGATTGCTCTCCCTTTAGCTGGGGTTCCGGAGCGAGCTGCTCAGCCTCATCGACCCAGCCACCGCCTGTCGCCTTGTAAACGTTTACGAGCTCAGTGTAACGATCAGCCTTCGAGCGTACTGCGGCAAGCTCTACATCGAAGAGCAGGTTCTCTGCGAAGAGTACCTCGAGATAACTCGCGTAACCATTGTCAAATTTGGCCCGAGAGAGGCGAGCATATTCCTTAAGCGCCATGACGCGTTTCGCCTGAGCTTCGGCTTCCTCACGTTTCTTCACTGCTCCAATGAGTGCGTCATTCACTTCACGGAAAGCGTTTAGAATTGTCGCCTGATAAAAAGCAATCGCTTCGCGCTGGACTGCTTCGGCGGTTCTCACCTGCCCCGTGATGGCACCAAAAGTAAAGATCGGTCCTGCCAGCCCGGCAGCGACTGACCAGGTACTGGCTGGTCCCGTGAGGAAGTTGCCGAATGCGGTACTTGCCGAGCCAAGAAGACCCGTGAGCGTGATGGTAGGGAAGTATAACGACCTTGCCACTCCAACATTTGCGTTGGTAGCCACGAGATTCTGTTCCGCCTCCTGAATATCGGGTCGACGCTCAAGCAGCGTTGAAGGCAGATCTGGAGGAATTACCGGAGCAATGAGCTCATCAATAGTGTTGCCACGCGGGATAGAGTCGGGGTTACGGCCGAGTAGGATCGAGATAAGATTTTCCTGTGCAACGATCTGCTGCTCGATACCCGGAATTGTGGCAAGTGCGAGCTGGTATTGCGATTGTATTTGGGAGAACTCCGTCTGTGACACAACACCCCATTGGTAGCGGAGTTCAAAAATTCTCATTGTCTCTGCGTAGTTAGCTGCACTGGCGCGCGCTATCTCAAGCTGGCGATCAAGCGCGCGTAGGCCGATGTAACTTGCCGCAACACTTGTCACGACTGAAAGGATAACGCCCCTGCGGCCTTGCTCGCTCGCTAGTATTTGCGCTCGGGCTGCCTCACTCTGGCGTCGAATGCGTCCGAACAGGTCGATCTGCCATGACGCATTGAGAGCCGCCCGATAAAGCGAAAAGAAAGGGTCGCGACCTGGTGGAAGGACGGCTAACTTTTCCGTAGCGCGGTTTTGGCTAATGCTCGCGTTATAGCCGGTCTGTGGAAAGAATTGTGCACGGGTAGTATTCAACGCACCGATGAACTGATCTACCCGAGCAGCTGCAGCCTGGATATCGCGGTTTTCACTCAACGCCGTTTCGATAAGTGCGTTAAGTGCGGGATCGCCAAACTGGGTCCACCATCCGAAATTTGTAACTTCCGCTGCTTTCGGATAGTCAACTCGCCATTTCTCTGGCATCTCAATTGCCGGGCGTCGATAGTCAGGGCCCACCGCGCATGCACTCAGTAAGGTAACTATGAACAAGGGAAGAATGACGTTGCGCATATTACTTATCCTCCCGTTTTGCTGGCAATCCCTCTTCGGAAACAGGAGCACGAACCGGAGCAGACACAGTCTCAGGTGTACTCTCACTCTCGTCATCATGCCCACCGCTTGCCGCTTTCTTGCTGGCAAACTTTGCACTGAGAGATTCCAGCAACCAGAAGAACAGCGGCACAAAGAAAATTGCAATTAGGGTAGATGCGAGCATTCCGCCGATCACACCGGTACCGATCGCGCGCAGGCTGTTTGCGCCGGGTCCGGTCGCGATTGCGAGCGGCACACAGCCGAGAATAAATGCAAATGATGTCATTACAATCGCACGCAATCTAAGCCCAGCTGCCTCAATAGCTGCCTCTCGGGCTGGCATACCATGACGAACGCGTTCAATGGCAAACTCGCAGATCAGAATTGCGTTTTTTGCAGATAAACCCACCAGCGTCACCAGACCAACCTGAAAATAAACGTCATTTTCCAGCCCGAGAACCCAGGTCAGCAGCAGTGCGCCCAGTACTGCGAAAGGAACTGTGAGCACCACTGCTATGGGAAGCGTCCACTTCTCGAACTGTGCGGCGAGCAGCAAAAACACCACGATCAGGCCAAAGATAAAAGCTGATGAGGAGGTGCCGCCCGCGCCTTTCTCCTCCAGTGCCTGCCCTGCCCAGGAATAAGCAAAGTCACCGGGCAGTGTTTCGTGCGCTACTTCCTCCATCACCCGGATCGCGTCTCCCGAGCTATAGCCTGGAGCCTGGCTGCCAGTAATCTTTACTGCTGGGAAAGCGTTGAAGCGTGTCATCAGTTTCGGTGAAACAACATAGCGGGTTGTAATCAGCGCCGACAGCGGCACGTTAGCGCCACTCGATGAGCGAACGTAGACTTTGCTGAAATCCTCCGGCCTTGCCCGGTAGTCCGCGTCCGCCTGAATAATAACGAACCACACACGGCTGAACAGCGAGAACTGCCCAGCCAATTGGGAGCCGAAATAAGCCTGCATGGTGTTAAAGACATCGGCTACGTGCACACCCAGCACTTCGGCCTTGTTACGGTCGAGATCGACGAAGAGCTGCTGGCTATTTGCGCTGAACGTCGTGTTCACTGCCTGCAATTCTTTGCGCTCACGCGCTTTTGCAAGAAACGCCTTGAGGGCAGCGTCCGTCGCACGCGGATCACCTGATCCGCGGTTCTGGATGTAAAATTCAAAGCCCCCAGTGGTACCCAGGCCTGGGATCGAAGGTGGATTAACAGCGAAGGCCCTACCATCCTTGAGTGCAGCGAATTGTGCATTGAGCCGCTTCAGTGTATCGAACGACAGCAGACTTGCGTCCTTGCGCTCTTCAAAGAGCTTCAACAGACCGAACATGACCGCAGCGTTATTGTCCTGCTGACTGTCAACAAAGCTGTAGCCGTTCACCGTACCAACATCCTGTACTGCGGGATCCCGAAGAATAATCTGCTCCAGTTCCTGACTGAAGCGGCTCGTGACATTCAGACTCGCTGTATCGGAAACCTGGGTAAGCACAAAGAAATAACCCTGGTCCTCATCCGGCACAAAGCTTGCCGGCAGGATGCGAAACATCACCAGAATGCCGATCACCACAGCGCCAAATACGATGAGCGAAACCGGCCATAGTTGTATGACGCGGGCAACCCTGCCCAAAAACCCATGCTGGAGAGACTCAAATCCATTTTCAAATGCCTGAAAGAAACGGTTCTTCTTGCCATGATGCGTCTTGATAATGATTGCAGCCAACGCTGGTGACAATGTCAGCGCCATGATGCCCGAGATCACCATTGAGATGGCGATGGTGATTGCAAACTGCTTGTATAGTAGTCCGGTCATTCCACCGAGAAATGCAACCGGCAGGAACACAGCAAGCAGCACCAGCACGATCGAAATCAGCGCCCCTGCAATCTCTGTCATCGCCTCCTTTGCGGCAGCCAGTGGTGCGAGCCCTTTCTTGGTGATGTTTACCTCAACATTCTCGACCACCACGATGGCATCATCCACCACCAGACCGATTGCCAGGATCATACCGAACATAGTGAGCATGTTGACCGAAAATCCGAACAGATACATGCCGACAAAGGTACCCACGATGGACACCGGTACTGCCAGGATTGGAATCACGGTTGCTCGCAGCGATTGCAGGAAGACAAACACCACTAGAACCACCAGTACTACCGCTTCGAAGAAGGTATGCACCACCTTGTCGATCGAGTAAAGAGTGAACTGGCTGGTATCTAGTACGATCTTATAATCCAGGCCGCTGGGAAATTTCGCTTTCAGCTCCTCCATTTTCTTGCGCACACCCTTCGCGGTTTCAACTGCATTTACACCTGGCTGCTGATAGATGCCGATAGTTGTCGCAGTCTTGCCATTCATGCGGCTTGGCATAGAATAATCCCGTTGGGAAAGTTCGACTCGCCCAATGTCCTTAATGCGGACAATAGCGGCACCCTCTTTTGCAGTACGGACGATGATGTTCTCGAACTCTTCAGGCTTAGTGAGCAATCCCTGTGCTGTCACGACATACTGCTGCTCCACTGAAGGAGGCATCGGTGAAGCGCCGAGCAGGCCGATACCGAAGGTCTGGTTCTGGCTTTGAATTGCTGCACTCACCTCGCTTACTGTGATGCCAAGCTGAGCCATGCGATCAGGTCGTAACCACACACGCATCGCGATATCGGGCAGACCGAATGTCTTCGCACGATTAGCCCCAGGCACGCGCTTTAATTCGTCGAGCACATAAAGGTTGGCGTAGTTGGCAATGTAGGCGGCATCGTAGCGTTCATCCGGCGAATAAACCGATACCACCATCATGATACTAGGTGACTTCTTATCTACCGTGATTCCCTGCTCGACTACCACCTTCGGCAACTGGGACATCGCCTGGCTCAGGCGGTTCTGCACGTTGACCTGATTGATATCCGGATTGCTGCCCTGATTGAACACGACGACGATCTGAACGTTACCGCTCGAGGAACTGGTTGAATAGAAATAGAGCAGATTATCCAATCCATTCAACTGCGCCTCGATGGGTGCTGCCACATTGTTTGCGATCACCTCGGCGGTGGCACCTGGGTAGCGTGCGTCGATCGTGACCTGTGGAGGCGCCATGTCAGGATACTGCTCGATCGGTGAGACAGACATCGACACCGCACCAGCGAGTACGATCAGAATCGAGATGACTGTCGAGAGAATCGGTCGGTCAATAAAAAAGTGGGTGAACATAAAATCGCCCGCCTATTTCTGCGCAGCTGCAGCTGGTTTGGCTACTGCTTTATCATTACCCGCTGCTGGCTCCATAATTTTGACCGACTGACCGGGAACCACCTTGAGCATGCCTTCCACCACAATCCGGTCACCGGTCTGTAGTCCGGTCAAAATCACAATGTCTTTTTCTCCTTCGTAGTCACCCACCACTACCGGCCGCACTTCCGCTGTACCGTCCGGCTTGATCACGTACATGATGTGACCGTTCGAACCCTGCTGCACCGAAAGCTGCGGCACCACGATTGCGTTCGGCCGCAACCCACCCTTCACGTATGCCGTCACGAACATACCTGGACGGAGCTCTCTATTGGGATTTGGCAGCACCGCACGCACCATAAAAGAACCGGTGTCCTGGCTGAACGATGGATCGGTAAAGTTAATTTTTCCTCTTCCCGCAAACGGTTTTCCGTCAGGAAGAACAAGCTCTACGTCGTAATCTTTATTCTTGGGCAGGATAATTAATCCTTTTTGGCTTTCCTCGCGGATGCGTGCCATCTGGTTCTGGGAAACGCTGAACGTAACCCACATCGGGTCAATCGCAGCAACATAGGTGAGGTTAGCGGTTTCTGCCATCGCATTCACAAACGTACCCTCACGCTGGAGTGAGCGGCTTGCAAGACCCGTCACGGGGGAGCGTATAGTGGTATAGCCGAGATTCAGTTCAGCTTCCTTCACTTTCGCATTTGCTGCGAACACTGCCGCTCTTGCTGCGTCGAATTCTCCCTGTGCTCGA
This sequence comes from Nitrosomonas sp. Nm33, assembly GCF_900107265.1. Taxonomy (GTDB): domain Bacteria; phylum Pseudomonadota; class Gammaproteobacteria; order Burkholderiales; family Nitrosomonadaceae; genus Nitrosomonas. Next base: position 11,045 of record NZ_FNPJ01000007.1, read on the forward strand.
TCCAGATCAGCCTGTGAAAGCGCGTTCTGTTCAGTGAGCGGTTTCACACGCTTGAGATTGGCATCCGCTGTTCTAAATCTCGCCTGCTGAGCTTGCAATACACCGCGAGCAGCTTCTAACTCAGCCTTGAATGGTTTTTGATCGAGCTGAAACAGCAGTTGCCCTTCTTTCACCAGCTCACCTTCCTGGTAAGCAATGCGGTCGAGAAAACCTGAAACGCGGGCGACGATATCAACTTGGCGCGAGCTTTCGGTTTGTGCCACGAAGTTGGGTGTGTAAGGAATATTCCGAGGAGTGACGGTCATTACAGTCACTTCGGGCGCCGGGCGCTGCTGTGGGGCAGACGTTTCCCTGGAGCAACCAGTTAGAATGGAGATAGTAGCGAAGACAAGGGTAACAGTGAGAACTTGTATGTACATAGATAAACTCCTATAAGCTCCTTGAAGTCGCCATGTGGCGCGGGGGCACTCAAAATAGTGAATGGAAAAAAATACCTCCTTCATTAAATGCTAATGCATAAATAGATTATGCAAATGCGCTAATTAAAAAAATACGTGTGAGCACGTAATATTCAATAAACCTCCGGAATCCAGCGCCGGTCGACCATGGTCGCCAGATCGTCATAAGCGTTCTTCGTGATACGCTTGGGTAGCTTGACTTTCTTGTGTGGTATAGGCTCGTAGGGGATCTGTTTTCAGAAAATGTGCAATTAAATTCAGGCGCGCACGCTTCTTGTCGTCGGAGTGCACGATGTGCCAGGGCGCAAAATCCGTGTCAGTCGCTGCCAGCATTTCATCACGCGCACGCGAATAATCGTACCAGCGCTCACGAGAGGGCAAATCCATCGATGACAGCTTCCACTGACGCACGGGATCATCGATACGCGCGTGGAAACGACGCTCCTGTTCTTCATCACTGACCTCCAGCCAGTACTTGATGAGATAGATGCCATTATCCACGATTTGCTTCTCGATAAACGGACACAGTTCCAGAAAACGGCGATGCTGAGCTTCGGTACAAAAACCCATCACATGTTCGACACCAGCGCGGTTGTACCAACTGCGGTCAAAAATGATGATCTCGCCTGCTGCAGGAAAATGCGCCATATAACGCTGCATATACATCTGCGTTTTCTCACGATCGGAAGGAGCTGGCAAGGCAACAACCCTGAACACGCGTGGACTCACACGTTCAGTGATCGCCTTGATAGTGCCCCCTTTACCAGCTGTGTCGCGCCCCTCAAACACGAGGATAATGCGCTGTCCAGTAGCGATTACCCAATTCTGCACGACGCACAATTCTGCCTGCAGATCGCGCAACAACTTCTCGTAATTCTTACGCTTGAGTTTGGATCTATCCTCATCGCGCGTATTCGTATTCTTCTCTGGAGATTCATGGGTACGCGCCTTTTTCATGATCATCACTCCTTTCATTAATAGTCATCAATTGCCATCATCCGGAACTCCGCCGTGTGCCTCCCGCTCCAGGATAGTCTCGACTGCAGAATGGACGGAAAAGAAAATATTCTCTGCACCAATCTTCTTACCCAGCCCCATTGGTTGACTGTACTTACGCATATACAGTTTCGGTCGGGCAACTACTAGATGTACGCCGCGGCTCTGCAGCTCGGTGATCAGATCATCGATAGCCTGTGTGCCGGTAATGTCCATCTGGCTGATGGATTCAGTATTGAGCACAAACCAGCGTGGTTTGGATTCAGCGTCATCCACCAGAGACAATATTCGTGCCTTGAAGTAATCGGCATTAAAAAACAGCAGCGGAGCATCAAAGCGGTAGATGATCATACCCGGGACCGGTCGTGCATCCTCTGACAAACTGAGATCATTGTAGCCTTCCATCCCTGGAACAATACCCAACAGCGTATCTGCAGGCCGGTAAATCTTAATCAGCACATGCAACAGCGCCAGCAAAATCGCGATCACTACCCCCGGCAGAACGCCAATAATCAGCACTCCTACCATTGTCAATAAGGATAAGCCAAACTCGAAATGATCAATCGTATGCAATCGCCTCATGCCCACCACATCCAGCAAGCCCCATGCAGAAAAAATCAACACCGCAGCCAATGCTGGTACTGGCAAGTGCCCCAGCGGCTGCGTCAAAAACAACACAACTCCAGCAGTGGTCAGTGCAGCAACCACGGATACTAATTGGGTCTTGCCACCACTCGCATCATTGACTGCTGTACGCGAATCAGCACCGGTAATGGCGAATCCACCGCACAGGCCCGATGCTATATTGGCTAAGCCGAATGCACGCATCTCCTGATCGGCATTGATGCCATAACCATTGCGCGCAGCAAAGCTTCGTGCTGTGAGCATGCCGCTGGTGAAGCAAACGATGACCAAACCGATCGCGCTCATAAAAATAGTCTGCACACCCTCATAGCCGAGACCGGGCAGAACAAATGACGGCAGTCCGGACGGTACCTCACCAACCAATTTAACCGCGCGTGTATCCAGTCCTATCAGGAACACTATCAGACTCGCGACCAGCAGTGCGATCAGTGCCGCTGGCGCCCGTGGGGCGTAGCGTCGTGTCAGGATTAGCAGCGCCAGAGTGGCGAGTCCCACGCCCAAGCTGTAACCATGCGTCTTGCCAAGGCGTCCAGCCAGCTCCAGCAGTGATGGTCCGAAATCCCGGTTCACCACCGCGACACCAAACAGCTTGCCCAGTTGTCCGGCGATGATGCTGAGTGCAATACCGTTGAGATAGCCGATCAGAATTGGCCGTGAGAAAAAATTTACGATGAAACCCATGCGCGCCATCCCACCGAAAACCATCAGGAGGCCCGCCATGATCGCCAGCGCAGCTGAAAGCTTCAGGTAATATTCCAGATCACCCCCTGCCATCGGCAGCAGCAGTGCAGCAATCATCGCACAGGTAGCCGCATCCGGCCCGAGCACCAATTGTCGCGATGAGCCAAGCAAGGCATAAACCAGTAATGGCAAGATACTCGCATAGAGACCGACTTCAGGCGGGAAGCCCGCGAGGTTAGCATAGGCGATCGCCGTGGGCACCTGTACCGCAGTGACCGAGAATCCAGCAACCACATCACGTGTTAACCACTCTTTGCGGTACTGGCGCAAATCACGCAGCAGAGGTATCCAGTCACTCAACTTGTCCGCCGCCCTTTCCATGGTTTATCAGCGCCAGCGTATGGCGCGCGATCATCAATTCTTCGTTGGTGGGTATAACCCAGACTGAGACCCTGCTGTCCTCCGCTGACGAGATACACGGACCACCACGCACATTGGCAGCGGCATCGATCGATACACCCAACCAGGCACAAGCTTGCAGGATACGCTCACGGATCACCGGTGAATGCTCGCCAATTCCGGCTGTGAACACTAGGCCATCCACTCCGCCAAGCACCGCTGCAAGGGCTCCGATCTGTTTGACGGTATAATGCACGAAATACTCAACCGCCAATTGCGCGCGTGACTCGTGGCTTTCCAGCAGGATACGCATATCGTTGCTGATGCCGGACAATCCAAGTAAGCCAGATTCCTGGTATAACAGCTTTTCCAGTTCAGCACTCGATAAGCCGCACTGATTGGTGAGATGCAGTAACACCCCTGGATCGAGGGCGCCTGGTCGCGTTCCCATCGGAACCCCATCAAGTGGCGAAAAACCCATGGTCGAATCTACACTCTTGCCTGCTTGCAGTGCGCACAGACTCGCCCCATTGCCGAGATGGGCCACGATCACCCGCCCATCCGCAATCTTGGGCGCGATCTTCGGCAGCATCGTTGCAATGTATTCGTAGGAGAGGCCGTGGAAACCGTAACGCCTTACCCCGGACTCATAATATTCCCAGGGTAACGCATAAAGATCAGCAATCTGCGGGTGGGCGCGGTGAAACGCGGTATCGAAACACGCAACCTGTGGTACCTGCGGTTGCTTTTCACGTATTGCACGTATCGCTGCCAGATTATGTGGCTGATGCAGAGGGGCGAGCGGAATCAATTGCTCCAGCATTGTATGAATCTCTGTATTAACCAGCACAGGACTGGAAAATTGGGTGCCACCATGCACCACGCGATGTCCAACGGCAAGTAGCGACTCATGTTGCAAGTGCTCACGCAGCCAGGTGCCGACAAGCGAAATTGCGTCCCCCACTGTGGCAACTTCCGGAATGGTAAAATCAGATTCAATGAGCATAGCACCTGTACCGTTTCTTGCTTTTAGACATGGACGAGCACCGATACCATCCATCTGTCCGCGCACAACCAGTTGCAAGTTTCCGGCATCATCCACGTGAAACACCGAAAATTTCAGACTGGATGAACCCGCATTGACGACCAGAATAATACTGCTGTTCATGTACGTGCCTCGAGCACAACCACACTGCGTGGCCTAACCGGGCAGGATTCTCCGGTTATTGGCATCTGATTCTCGCGAACAAGGATATCCGCAGGAGCAGATTGGGCAGTGTCGATTGCCAGATGCCAGCATTGGGTACGCAAGGGCGGTAAAGGCGCATCCAAGGACTGGTCCGACATATTCAGCACTACGTGCAGGTCCTCTTCGTCCTCACGCTGACCGGCAATAGTAAAAGCAAGTATTCGCGCCTGTGGATCATACCAGAGCGGCTCGTTGAGCCTTACTCCGTGCCAAGTAATATCCGCGTAATCGCGGCCGGGCATCGGTGCGCCAGTAAAGAAACGATTGCTGGTAAGACTGGGATGGCGCCGGCGCAGCGCAATCAATTCACGGGTATAACGCAGCATGTCGCGGTTACGCTCGGTAAGTCGCCAATCGAACCAGCTTAACTCATTATCCTGACAATAAGCGTTGTTGTCACCATGCTGCGTACGCAGCACTTCGTCGCCGGCTAGCAGCATAGGTACACCACGCGATAGCATGAGAATAGCCAGTAGATTTTTTGCCTGCTGCCAGCGCAGCTTGCATACTGCCGGATCGTCGCTCTCGCCCTCGACACCGCAGTTCCAGCTCATATTGTCGTTGCTGCCATCGCGATTGTCCTCCCCATTGGCCTCGTTATGCTTGCTGTTGTAGCTCACCAGATCGTAGAGGGTAAATCCATCGTGGCAGGTGATGAAATTGATACTGTTGGCCGGCTTACGCTCGTCGTGAGCATAGAGATCGGCACTGCCAGAAATGCGTGCCGCTATTTCACCAATGAGCCCGGGATCACCACGCACAAAGCGACGCATCACATCCCGGTAACGGCCATTCCATTCAGACCAGGCCATGCCAGGAAAAGCGCCAACGTGATATAAGCCAGCTGCATCCCAGGCCTCAGCAATCAACGGAACCTGGGAGAGTATGCGTGAGGACTCAATAGTCCAGGGTAGAGGTGGATTAGCCAGCGGCAAGCCATTGTCTCCGCGTGCAAAAACACTGGCAAGATCAAAGCGAAATCCGTCCACCCCCAGTACCTCCACCCAGTATTCCAGACAATGCACGATGAATGCCGTCACCACCGGATGATTGCAATTCACGGTATTGCCGCAGCCAGTAAAGTCAAGGTAACGGCGTCGGTCAATGGCATCAAGGTGGTAAAAAATATCATTGGCAAGGCCCCGGAAATGGATCACTGGTCCAGTTTCTCCACCCTCCGCCGTGTGGTTGAAAACCACATCGAGCAGTACACAGATATCAGCCGCATGCAAAGCATCGACCAAGTCGCGAAACTCCCGAGTGGCGCGCACTGGATCGATGCAATAGCCAGGATGCGGCGCCCAGAAACTGTGCGTGCTGTAACCCCAATAATTGTGCAGCTCACGAGCTGCAACGCCAGGCTGAATATCCTGTGTGTCAAAGGCCATCACCGGCAGGAGCTCGACGTGAGTCACGCCTAGCGCCTGCAGATAGGGAATCTTCTCCTTGAGCGCAGCAAAAGTGCCAGGGTAAGCTACCCCGGAGGAAGGATGGTGGGTAAAGCCACCCACGTGCAGCTCGTAGATCACCGCCCCTTGCAGGTCGGTCTGCTTGCAGCGCAACGTTGTATCGGTTGAGATCCGAGGGAGCGGTTCGGCAACAATGGCACGTAAGCTTTTCGAGTCGCTATCCTGCTCACTGCAGGCACGCTTGCGATCCCACAGCGTATCGCTCACCGCCTGCGCCCAGGGATCGAGTAATTCTTTGCCAGGGTAGAAACGCCTTCCAGTCGCGGCAGTATCGCTGGGTCCATCCATGCGCCAAGTGTAATGCGTCCCGACTGGCAGCCCCTCGATGAATACATGCCAGAAAAAAAAACTACGGTTATGTTCGGGATCGAGGAGAATTACCTGAAATGGCATTGGACTATCCGCAGCAGCATACAACAGCAGTTCTGCCCGGTCTGCATGTCGACTAAAGATGCAGAAATTCACACCTTCCGCGCTGACAGTAACACCGGATGGAAAGCGACTTCCAGGCCTAATCGTAAAAGGCGGCGAAGTCTTATGGTAAGTCGCCGAGGCCAGGTTGGTTTCGTCTACGTTATTCTCCGCTTGTATGCTCCCTTTATTTTGTGGCTGCATGGCAACCTACCCTATAATTTCACCGTCACGGCTTGTACGTTCCAGATTTCGTCACAATATTCGCGGATAGCGCGGTCAGAGGAGAATTTGCCGCTGCGTGCAGTATTGAGAATGGACATACGTGTCCAATTTTCCTTATCCTGCCATGCAGCACTTACACGCTCCTGGCACGCGACATAGGCGGCGTAATCAGCCAGTACCAGGAACGGATCAGAATAGATCAAGTTATCGACAACAGGACGAAACACTTCGGCATTCCCGTGGGAAAAGTGTCCGCTGTTGATAAGTTCCAGTACTGCGCGCAATTCAGGATTACTGGCAACATAGTCAGCCGGGCGGTACCCTTCACGCTTAATCCGCTCTACCTCCTCGGCGGTAAGGCCAAACAGGAAAAAGTTCTCCGCACCTACCTCCTCGCGTATTTCCACGTTGGCACCGTCGAGTGTACCAATGGTGAGCGCACCGTTGAGCATAAACTTCATGTTGCCGGTACCGGAAGCCTCTTTGCCGGCAGTGGAAATCTGTTCCGACAGATTGGCAGCCGGGTAGATAAGCTGAGCATTCTGGACATTAAAATTGGGTACAAAAGCCACCTTCATGCACATATTCACATCTGGATCGGTGTTGATTGTCTCGGCCACGGCATTGATGAGCTTGATGATACACTTGGCCATGAAATAACCGGGTGCAGCTTTACCACCGAAAATAAAAACGCGCGGTGGAATCTTGAGCCCTGGATTCTCTTTCAGGCGACGGTAGAGCATAACGATATGCAGCACGTTCAAATGTTGGCGCTTGTATTCGTGAATACGCTTAACTTGGATATCGAAAAGCCAACTTGGATCAAGCTCGATTCCGGTATGTGCGCGGATGTAGTCGGCCAAACACTTCTTATTGGCTTCTTTAACCGCACGCCACTCACGTCGGAATGCAACATCATTGGCCTGAGCTTCGAGTTGGCGCAACGGCCCCAGATCTGCTGGCCATTGCTCGCCAAGTGTCTCATTGAGCAAAGCGCGTAATCCTGGGTTAGCGAGTGCCAGAAACCGGCGCGGCGTGACACCGTTGGTTTTGTTGCTGAAGCGTTCTGGCCACATCTCGTAGAAATCCTTTAGCACACTTGCCTTGAGCAAATCAGAGTGCAGTGCGGCGACGCCGTTAATAGCGTGACTGCCGACGGTGGCGAGATGCGCCATGCGCACGCACTTCTCACCCTCTTCACCGATCAAGGACATCCTTGCCACACGCGCATCATCGCCCGGAAAACGTGCACGTACCTCATCAAGAAAACGACGGTTAATTTCGTAGATAATTTCCAAATGTCGCGGCAGCAACGCCTGGAACATCGACAATGGCCAAGTCTCCAAGGCCTCGGGCAACAGCGTGTGGTTAGTGTAGCCGAAGGTTTGCACGGTGATAGCCCAAGCCTTATCCCAGTCCAGTCGCCGTTCATCTACCAGCAGGCGCATCAGTTCGGCTACCCCGATGGACGGATGCGTATCGTTGAGCTGCACAGCATAGCTTTGCGCAAAATTCTCTATCGGCACGCCAGCAAGATCCAAGATGTGAAGCATATCCTGCAGTGAACAGGAAACGAAGAAATATTGCTGGCCCAGGCGCAGACGTTTGCCGATCTGCGGCTCGTCGTTAGGATAAAGCACCTTGGTTACTGTTTCAGAAATCACTTTGTCATCCACCGCCTGGTAGTAATCACCGATGTTGAAAGCCTGGAAGTTGAAAGACTCAACCGCTTCGGCACTCCACAGCCGCAAGGTGTTGCAATTGTTAACATCATAACCCTGGATCGGCGTGTCATAGGCAGTGCCCTTTACCACCCGATACGGCACCCAACGTATACGATCGCTACCCGCTACATCGCGGTAATATTCAGTGTGACCACCCCAATTGACATAGTAAACGACTTCGGGTTTGGCAATCTCCCACGGATTGCCATAGCGCAGCCACTTGTCGGTGATCTCCGTCTGCCAGCCATCATGAATCTCCTGGTCAAAGATGCCGAATTCATAGCGGATACCATAGCCAATGGCTGGACGTTGCAGCGTTGCCAGTGAATCGAGATAGCAGGCAGCGAGCCTTCCCAAGCCGCCATTACCCAGTCCTGGCTCCTCCTCACACTCCAAGACGGTATCGAGATCCTGCCCGAGTTCAGCCAGCGCAGTACGGGCCTCTTGTTCAATATCGAGATTCAGCAGATTATTACCAAGATGCGGCCCCATGAGGAATTCCGCCGAGAGATAGCAGACGACCTTGCGGTTGAGATCAAAAAAGGTCTGGCTGGTATTGACCCAGCGCTGCTGCATGCGATCGCGCACCGCCAGGGCGAGCGCATAGTAATAATCATGCGGTGTCGTAACCACCTGCAAGCGACCCATGGAATAGCGCAGGTGATCGGTTACGGCTTGTTTGAGTGCAGCGGCCTGCATACCAGTGCGGACATCCAACTCTGCAAGACCTTTTGTGGTGACTGGTGCGGCAGTTTTTGCTTGTTTCAGGGGTACTTTGCTGTCCATGATTGTTGGTTCCTCTCAAAATCATTCTGTGCTTTACTCGTTTCCGGTTATTCTCGTTTTGTAGCAAAATTCTTCTCAATAAACATACATCCACTCGGCTACTTCAGGGTCTGATTTCGGTAGTCCTGCTTCCGGCATGTTCGGCTAACCAGTGCGCATAGTGTTCCCGCACAATGGCAATCGCTTCATCGGCGGTATCCACACAGCATGGAATCTTCATATCTTCTACGTTAGCCAATTCGAATCCGGGACGTAACATCATCTGCGTCGCCCAGTCGACCAGTCCTCGCCACATCGGACCAGTAAAAATTAGCGGCGTATCATGCAGATGCCTCACCTGCAATAGCTGCCAAATCATCGTGGATTCGAGCACGGTACCGATGCCGCCCGGCGCCACAATGAAAGTATCGGACAGCAGTACGAAGTGGTGCAAACGAGTGAAGAATGTCTGATGCTCGAAAGCTTCCTCGACGAATGGATTAACCTCTTGTTCAAACGGCAGCTTCACACGGATGCCGATGTTGTGCGCCCGCTCCGGCGCTTTGGCCGCTTCCGCACCTTCGTTGGCGGCCTGCATCAGGCCCGGTCCCCCACCTGTCACAATATCGCAGCCCATAACCGCCAGCGCTTCTGCCATGCGCTTAACCTCTTTATATATCCAGTGTCCAGGTTGAGTGCGCGTCGAGCCGAAAATCGTGACGCGATAGTGCTCGCGCCTGGAAGGGCGCAGACGGGTTAGATTGTTCACCGCCGCCCATAGACCGAAGATCGTCTCAACGAGGATGCGCTTCACCGCTTCCTCATCAGCCAAACTGACAGTTGTCGGACCTGTAATGGATGATGAGGATTGCTTACTCATGTTACTTGGCCTCAATACGGCCATACCCAGTTGGTGAACTCATCCTTGTCGGTACCATGCTCATGCGCATAAGCCAAATTGAGGATGATCTGATTCTTCATCTGCTCTTTCAAATGCGCCGCCTTGGCAGCAAGCCCAGGAACCCGATCAATGACATCGATCACCAGCGTAAAACGGTCGGTCTGATTCAAGATCGCAAGCTCTAGCGGAGTATTGATGTTGCCGCGTTCTTTGTAACCCCGCACGTGCAGATTTTCGTGGTTCTTGAAGCGGTAAGCGAGTTTGTGAATCAACCAAGGATAGCCGTGGAAATTAAAAATCACTGGTTTGTTGGTCGTGAAAAGACTGTCGAATTCCCGGTCGGTTGAGCCGCATGGGTGTTCGGTTATCGGTTGCATTTTGTAGAGATCCACCACGTTGACAAAACGTACTTTCAGATCAGGAAGATGCTCGCGCAACAAAGCAGTCGCCGCCAGTGCCTCCTGGGTAGCCACGTCACCGCAAGATGCCATCACCACATCCGGCTCCACCCCCTCATCGTTGCTGGCACGGCGCCAAATACCGATACCCTTGGCGCAATGCACGATCGCCTCCTCGATGGTGGTGAACTGCAAATGTTTCTGTTTGTCGGCAACAATGACATTGATGCAATCGGTTGAACGCAGACATTGATCTGCAATCACCAGCAAGGTATTGGCGTCAGGCGGCAGATAGATGCGGGTGACACTTGGACTCTTGTTAGTAACCAGATCGATGAAACCGGGATCCTGATGCGAAAAACCGTTGTGATCCTGTCGCCAAACGGTGGAGGATAAGAGTATGTTCTCCGACGCCACTGGAGCGCGCCATGGTACATGGTTTTTGGAGATATCCAGCCATTTGGCGTGCTGATTGAACATGGAATCGATTACGTGGGCGAAAGCTTCGTAGGTATGAAAAAAGCCGTGCCGGCCAGAAAGAAGATAACCTTCCAGCCAGCCAATCAGAGTGTGCTCGGAGAGCATTTCCATCACCCGTCCATCACGGGACAATTCGCCGCCATCGGCATCCTCAGGTAACAAATCCGCCATCCAAACCTTCTTGCTCACCTCATAGATCGACTGCAGGCGGTTAGAGGCCGTCTCATCGGGGCCAAAAACGCGAAAGTTGGTCATGTTGTTGCGCATCACATCACGCAAAAACTCTCCGAGTGGTTTGGTATTCTCATACAGCACCTTGCCGGCCTGTTTGACCTCCACCGCATAGTTGCGGAAATCCGGCAGTTTGAGATCTTTGCGCAGCAGGCCACCGTTGGCATGCAGATTGGCGCTCATGCGTCGCTGCCCCTGTGGGGCGAGCTCACGCAGCTCGGAAATGAGCCGGCCGCTCGCGTCGAACAGTTCTTCTGGCTTGTAACTGCTCAACCAGTCTTCCAGCAGTTTCAAATGCGCTGGATTGGTACGCACATCCGAGAAGGGTACCTGATGCGAGCGCCAGGAACCCTCAGCCTTGTGACCATTGATTTCCTTCGGCCCCGTCCAGCCTTTTGGCGTGCGCAGCACGATCATGGGCCAACTCGGCAACTCAGCCTTGCCGCTCGCGCGCGCCGCTTTCTGGATAGAGCGAATTCCACTAATGACAGTATCGAGCGTCTGCGCCATTGCCTGGTGCATGGAATCGGGATCGTCACCTTCTACAAAATAGGGTGTGTACCCATAGCCGTGGAAAAGCGCCGCCAGTCGATCGTGACTGATGCGTGCGAGGATGGTCGGATTAGCAATTTTGTAGCCATTGAGATTCAAAATTGGCAGTACTGCACCATCGCGGATGGGGTTAATAAACTTGTTCGAATGCCAGGCGGTAGCAAGTGGTCCGGTTTCGGCTTCGCCATCACCCACTACGCAGGCAACGATCAGATCCGGGTTATCCAGACAGGCGCCATAGGCATGAGACAGGCTATAGCCCAGCTCGCCGCCCTCATGAATGGAGCCAGGTGTTTCCGGGGTAACGTGCGAGCCGATTTGACCGGGGAAGGAGAATTGTTTGAAGAACTTGCGCAACCCCTCCGTGTCTTCACTCTTGTCGGGATAAACCTCAGAATAAGTGCCTTCTAGATAGGTAGGTCCGATAACGCCCGGCGCCCCATGTCCAGGTCCGGCCATAAAAATCATGTCAAGGTCGTCACGCTTGATGACTCGATTGAGGTGCAACCAGACGAACGATAGCGCCGGGCTCGCACCCCAATGGCCGAGCAGTCGATGCTTGACATGCTCGATCTTGAGCGGTTCCTTGAGCAGGGGATTGTCACGCAGATAGATCATGCCCACCGAAAGATAGTTGCAGGCGCGCCACCAGGCGTTCATCGCGCGCAACTCTTCTGCACTGAGTGGATTGCTGACAGTTGCAGGTCTTTGTCCGGTGTAGTTCATCGTCAGAACTCCTTTTTTATTTTTATAAAGGGATATAGCACACAGCCTATATAAGTATCCTTGCAAAAAAAATACGTGCGAACACGTAAAAATAGTCTCATTAACAAATACAAACGATCAAAATTCTTCTTTCTTTTGACTCAAATTGCCGAGTCTCCGAAAAACCTGGGGCAGTTCAGAAACTTGCACAGATAATTTATGGTGGAGCTCCATTGGTGTATCTTTGGAAAACTGAGAAGCAGCATAGCCTTCAGATCCTGTGATTGAAACCACGGTATTTATGATCATGCTGGTTTTACAATCCAGGTAGTGTGTGTCGACTTGATTTAAAAGGAGCATAAAGATGAAAAGGGGATTACTGATGGGTGCTTTTTTAATTTCACTTTTTGAGTCTGCCTATGCACTTGAAGTACAGGGACATCGAGGTGCTCGTTGGGTGCGACCAGAAAATACTCTTCCAGCCTTTGAATATGCATTGCAAGTGGGCGTGGATACCTTGGAGTTAGATACGCTTATAACCAAAGATGGACAAGTAGTCGTTCATCATGATCCGATGTTAAATCCTGATATTTGCTTAGATCCTCAAGGAAAGAAAATCACAACCCAAATTCCCATTCGTTCACTGACATTGAAGGAGTTAAAAGCTTATGACTGCGGTTCCTTAGTCAACCCAAGCTTCCCTCAGCAAGTAGCTCAACCCAAAACACCCATTCCAACCCTCAATGAGGTATTTGAAATGGTTAAAAAATCAAAGCTTCCCGCTGCAAAAAAAGTGCATTTCAATATTGAAACAAAAAGTGAAGAGGCTCACCCTGAATACTCGCCTTCGCCCGAGGAATTTGTAAAGCTTGTGCTAGCGGTCGTGAAAAAACATAACCTCATGAGTCGAGTGATTTTGCAATCCTTTGACTTACGCACTTTAAAAGTTGCACGCCAATTAGAACCTAGGCTATCTCTTTCCATTTTGATCGAAGATAGACCTCCAGAAGCAGGTACTCTGGTACAGTTAATGAAAGCCTATCAGGCACAAATTCTTTCGCCAAATTATGAATGGCTGACGGCACAAGATGTTGCAGAGGTCCACAAAATGGGAGCCCGCGTAATTCCATGGACTCCTAACACGGAAGAAGATTGGCAATCAATGATTGAAAAAGGCGTAGATGGCATTATCACTGACAATCCCAAAGAACTTATTGATTTTCTTAAACGATGAATGAACGTGCAATTTAACCGATTACTGCTTCAAACTTATAACATAAGTGCTTGCACGTATTTTCTTAACCGATATATTTCGATAATCTGTTGAAGCGTTATTCATAACAAACCCCCAGGATGAGTAATAGATTTTCCTTTATCGGCAGCAGGAGAAATTCAAAATAACCTGTTAGAGGAAAATTCAATATCAACTAAGGCTGGGGATATATCTATTCCCTCTAAAGCTATAAGAGTGATGATTTCTGAGGAGATAAGCCATGTTTAAACCAATATCCATTCATCTGGTCATCGGTGCCTTCGGTGTTATCTTTGGTAGCTCGGTGCTTGCACAAGACGATGCATTGTTTCAACAAACCCAAGCCGAGTGCCAGAGTATCGCTCAACAGCAAACTGGCTATAATCCCAGCGCTGACCAGCCACAAGTAGGCGGCCGAGCCAGAGGCGCGGCCGCCGGCGCTATGGCAGGTGCCGCAAAGGGTAGAAGCGAAGCTAGTCAACACGGACACGTTTCTGAGAGCGTAACTGAAGAATACACTCGTAGTCAGATGGAAGAAAAAGCAAAGATGGGGGCTGCTGCAGGCGCGGCCAAACAACGCCAAGAGCGTCGTCAGGACAGAAGAGATCAGAATGCTTACAATGAGGCGTTTGCTTCCTGCATGGCCGCTAAAGGGTTCTAGGCAGGAAAATAAAAAACTTGTTCAATCACATTATCTACCATAAATGAGATTCATGTTTCTGGTTGAATGAAAGGGTTTATTTGCACTAGCTAAAGCTTAGCCTGACCTTCCATCTGCGAAGATCAGCTACTGCGATATGTTTCCTGGAGTAAACATGGTGCAAGAAAAAGCCCTCACTCATAATCGTTTGAAGACCCCACGTGCGGCGGCTGTGGCTGGTATTGTATTTTCCGTGTTGTATATCATCAACCTCGTACTCATCCAAATTTCAGCTCCAGCAGATCCGCATGATGCTGGAACTTGGCTGGCGAGTAACTGGAAGTCTATCAATCTGGCACTGTATCTGCAACCGTTCGTAGGCATCGCCTTTTTATGGTTCATCGGCGTGCTGCGAGACCGAATTGGACACTACGAAGACCGCTTTTTTGCCACTGTCTTTCTCGGAAGCGGCCTATTGTTTCTTGCCATGCTGTTTGCTTCGGGCGCAGTGGCGGCAGGCCTTTTATTCAGCTACAGCGCCACACCCGACAAGTTTATCGAATCAGACATCTACACATTTGGTCGCACCGTAGTGCACCAAATCGTCAACGTATATGCGATGAAGATGGCGGGGGTGTTTATGATCTCAACCTGTACCGTCGCCGTCCGTACAAAAATTCTCCCGCGGTGGATTGTGTTTCTTGGCTATGTAATGGCGCTGTTGCTGTTACTGAGCGTCGGGTATTTTAAATGGACGCCGCTGGTATTTCCATTATGGGTGCTGCTGGTCAGCACATATATTTTGCTAACGAATCTCAGGAACAAACCGAACGCGGCTTCTCCAGCGGATAAATCATAACTGCTCCCAAGACGACACTGCGCTGCTTTGCAGTGCAGGCCTACCGAGATAAAGATTCCATATTCAACCAGGCCTGAAACAGCTTATAGCCCAACGTCAACACAATAGCGCCGACGAACAGTCCGACGATACCGGATAACAACATACCACCGATAGCGCCCAGAAAAATCACCACCATGGGCACGCCAACACCACGTCCCAGCAACAACGGCTTTAACACGTTATCCAGCACCATAATTAAAATGTTCCAGATCAGGAATATCATTGCGGTGAGCGTATCACCGGTTGCGAAAACGTAGATAATGGCTGGAACCACAATGAGTCCCACCCCGATCTGCACCACTGCCAAGATCAGGCATAACAACGCCCATATTCCTGCACCGGGCACACCAGCAAAGATAAAACCCACACCTGCCAACAATGCCTGGATGACGGCAACGCCCAATATACCACGGACAACACTGCGAATTGTGGCTTCGGCAAGGTTGGCAAAGTCATCGCCGCGCTCGCCCACCAATCGCCTGGATATACCATGGGCGAGCTGATAACTGCTCTCGGAATGAGCCAGCAAGACACCGGCAATCACGAACGCAGCAACAAATATGATTATCCCCATACCCGCACTGGCAGCGGCGTCGACTAACCAGGCGCCGGCCGCTTTGAGTTGGGGTTGCACTAGCTTCAAAGCCTCAACCAAATTCGTTGAGGCAAGATCCCACATTTTCGCGATGGGTTCACCGATGAGGGGCCAATTCCTGACAGCTTCTGGCGGCGGTGGAATAGCAAACTGCCCATGGAGAAATTGCTCCGCTAGTGTTACGACGTTTTGCACCAGTAATTTCGTCAACATGACGGTAGGTACCATTAACAGCGCCAGCAAAACAGTGATAAGCAGCATTGCTGCGATTACGCGCTGACCGCCAAGTAGATTGACCAGCATGAGATAAAGAGGATGAATTGCCACTGCAATAATGATTCCCCACACCAGCGGGATAATAAACGGCTGCAATATTTGAAAACACCATATCAGCACGATCGCCAGCACACCCAGGCGTATGACCGTTTCCGCCACTTTACTGGACAAATCATCGCGTGGAGGAGGTGTGATATTTGAAGTCATCATGGACTCCTTATGCGTTATTTTGAGCTTGCATGCGATGCGCCGGTTTCACCCTCAGCTAAGGAAAACACCCTAAGGGTATGACGGACTAATCTGATTCTGTACAACCGTTATCGCGTTGTTCGATAATTTCACTCTCCTTGGCAATGGACAGGAAAAATAAACGCTATTTATATTAAGAATAGATTATCGAAATATACTGACTAAAAGAATACGTGTAAGCACGTAAAGCAACCCTTGTTAACAGGCAATCAAAAAATTCTTTCTCGAATCCAAGCTAAGCCATAGGTCAAAAGTTTGGATATATTTCTACCTTTCAGGGATTTGAATCTTTACTTAAGCAAAGGAAAGCTTCATCTTTATCGATTGTTAAGAAAACTAAATATTCTGGAAATACTCAACCATCCTGAAACTGATGGATTAGCATTAACAAACCAGAATTTTGGTTACAGCCAACATGCTTGATGCTATCAAACCATTTTACGAAGGTTAGTCGGCGGAATATGCATAGCTTCGCGGTATTTCGCAACAGTACGGCGCGCAACAATAATTCCCTGCTCTGCCAGAATCTCGGAAATCCGATTATCAGTAAGCGGCCTTTTCTGATCCTCATCTTGTATCAATTGTTTGATTAAGGTACGAATTGCAATAGCAGAGCAGGCCCCGCCGCTGTCAGTTGCAACATGGCTTCCAAAAAAATACTTAAGTTCAAATATGCCGTGTGGTGTATGCATAAACTTTTGTGTGGTAACACGTGACACGGTAGATTCATGCAAATTCAGAGCTTCTGCAATTTCCCGCATGACAAGCGGGCGCATGGCAACTGCGCCATGCTCAAAGAAAGCCTGTTGGTGCTCAACTATCATAGTAGATACTCTAAAAATTGTTTCAGAACGCTGCTGAATATTCTTGAGCATCCACTTGGCCTCATTAAGTTGACTCATCAGCATTTGAGTCGAATCATTTCGATCACGCTTTAATATATCAGCATAAAGTTGATTAATACTGAGACGAGGAATTGATTCAGGATTTAGTTTTGCTAACCATGTTCCCTTAAGTTTAGTCACAATCACGTCAGGGATGACATAACGCGAGACAGTTGAATTGAACGTACTACCTGGCTTGGGATTCAATTGAGTAATAAGTTGCTGCACAGAACGCAGGCAATCATCATCACAATGCAATAACTTCCTAATTTGTTTAAAATCTTTTGAAGCAAGTATCTCAAGATCGTGCTCCACAAGTAAAATTGCCTTCTGACGATAAGGAGTTTCTTCAGGAAGCGCCTGCAGTTGCAAGAGTAAACACTCTTGTAAATTGCGCGCACCTATACCGGGTGGATCCAGTTGTTGCAAATATTTAAGCGCAGTCTGCAAGTCTTCTAGATGAATGTCCAACTCTACTGGCAACATCTCTAATAATTCTTGCAAATCCTGCATAAGATAGCCATCATCATTCAGGCTATCGATTAATATCCCCACGATTTGACGGTCACGCTCGCTGATCTGGCTCAAGCTGATTTGCATAATAAGATGTTCGCGCAGATTGGGAGGATTTATCATCTGTTGTGTAAAATCCCATTCATCTTCGTCACTTTCTCGATGACTGGAAAAGGTTTCATGATCACCCAGCCAATGAGTATCTTCATTTGAAGGTAGAATCAATTCACCTTCATCCTTCTCTGGATGCTGCGCGCTATTCGACTCAACTGACGAACTCGTTATATCTGAGGATAACGAGTTCGAGAAACCTTCTGCAGAAACTTGCTCATAATCAGTTCCATCGCTTAATTCCAGCAGAGGATTATTTTGTACGATACGCTCTATTTCCTGATTTAGCTCAATTGTAGAAAGTTGCAGTAATCTAATTGACTGTTGCAACTGTGGCGTAAGCTTAAGACTGGCAGTTAATTTAAGGTGAAGAGTAGGTTTCATGGTTTTGAGAAAGCAGCGGCCACCTATCTGGCTTCATGAATCGAATACCCATATTTAAAGTCGAAAATGCTCTCCTAGATAAACCTCCCTCACCCGTTCGTCACCTATAATGTCATCGGGTTTACCGCTGGCAAGCACGATTCCTTCACTGATTATATAGGCGCGATCACATATTCCTAATGTTTCTCTCACATTATGATCGGTAATCAACACGCCGATCCCACGCTCCTTGAGAAAGCCAATCACTTTCTGGATATCCATGACCGCGATTGGGTCTACTCCTGCAAAGGGTTCATCCAAAAGAATAAAGCTTGGTTTTGTTGCTAAAGCACGCGCAATTTCTACACGCCGCCGCTCCCCGCCCGATAGGCTAATACCCGAGCTCTCCCGCAAATGACTAATATGCAAATCTTGCAACAGGCGATCCAGTCGTTGCTGAGTTTCAGCAGCATCAAAATTCTGCAACTCCAATACTGCCAGGATATTATCTTCGACCGAGAGGCGTCGAAAAATGGAAGCTTCCTGAGGTAAATAACTCAAGCCAAGGCGCGCCCGCTGATGAATCGGCATTTTGCTCAAGTCACGGTCATCCAAATGGATTTCACCACTGCCTAATGGTATCAGCCCCACTACCATATAAAAACAAGTGGTTTTGCCGGCTCCATTGGGACCGAGCAAACCAACAACCTCGCCACTTCCGATGGAAAAGGACACATCTCGGACTACTGCACGAGATTTATAACTTTTCATTAAATGATCAGCTTTAAGTACGCTCATGATATTTTCCAAGTGATCTATTCCAGTAGCACAAAAAAATTATTCTTCAGCATCTCCTGTTTTGGGCAACTTTCTAGGTTGTATGATCACTCGTACTCTGCTCTCCGAACTCTCTTTAGCTTTTTTCTCCTTGCTACTCATAACCTGAAAGAAATCACGCGTAATATCATAAGAAATATAGTCGCCCTGCACTTCATCCTCTCCTCGCTTTAATCGCGCCTTGTCAAATAACTCGATTTTGTTGGTTTTTTCATTATATTCTACGCGCTGACTCCAACCCTCAACATATTCGTCAACACCATCGCGTTTCTCCCGATAATAGACAAGATTTCCGTAACCGGTCGCATAGCGGAAACCTTTGAGATCCTCTTTCAAGATGGCCTTATCTGCCCGAATGACACGCGTTCCTTGAGTGAAAATAACATTACCCGTAAAGGTGCTTGTGCGAAAATTATCCCTGAGTTTGTAATCTTCAACTGTGGCACTATCTGCTTCTATATGAATCGGTTTGTCACGATCAGCACGTTCTGCCAGAATGGGATTTGAAAATAGTATGCTAAAGAACAAAAAGACGAAAAAAAATACATTCATTTTTTATGATAATTTAGTTGGGCTCGCTACTTCTTATTCGAAGATCGATCAGCACTCTGATGCCTTTTATCCATTCGCGCTTTTACCCTTGATTTCAGATCAATTCGCTCCGTTCGATCATTCAACTCCATTCCTACCGCATTCACGACAGTATTATCCATCCTTGTTATCGTCACCGGTTGGTCTGTTTTTGCAATTTCAGCGTCAGGGATCAGATGTAGAAATTCAGTTTTCATCGTCACCTTATCTGCATCCTTTTCTCTAATGATGATCACGTTCCCCTTGAGATAGATATTATCCTTACCACCGGCAAACTCAGCATAATCAGCGCTTATTCGTACCAACGGTTTATCCGGCTGGATACGGGAAAAATCAACCTGTTCAAAATCGGTCATATCTCCTACCGGATAATGGGTCAACACATCTGCAGAAAAAAGAAGCTGACGTGCTTTATCATGAGCCACTTCGACACCCGAAAGATTTTCAATAATATAGTCAGGTTGATGATTTAAATCGTAATCTTCACGGATTCTTGGATGTTGGATCGTTTGATCCAGCCAGAATGTTAACAACACAAGTATCATCAAAATAGCAATAGGGCCTGGAAGCAAACGACGGATCATCTCACGGCACCATTTTTTTTCTCATGACAATCTCCTATACCCGCTACTAAAGCAGTGGTGAACAAAATAGCGAGAGAATTGCTTGGGAATAACAATCTATATTCGTTAACTACAAAAAGCTTAACTGTTTTATGCACCAAGCTATTTAGTTTTAATCAGCAAATGAATAATCCAAGCGCTTGTAATTTAATTTGGCTGGATAATTATATCAAAGTCACACTCTAATCAACCAAACAGTCAAAAATGCTGTTTTTATTGTTGGCTAGTGTTCTTCAGATAGAAATAAAAACATCAAGGATTCTATCTGGGATTTTTTATGCTTTGTCCTCTTTAGACTTGAATCCCTGCCACAATATGATTATGTTAATACATTTTCCAATCAAATTTTTAAATAACCATGCACACAAATGCCATCGATTTTGAAAACTTTGAATTGTTGCAGGATGAAATCTGTGCACAACGTATTATCGCTGCCAAAGAAAAACTAGGAAAACGTGCTGTTATTCTGGCACACCATTATCAACGAGCCGATGTATATCGGCATGCAGATCTGACGGGAGATTCTTTGAAACTGTCTTATCTCGCCGCGAAAACGGATGCTGACTATCTGGTTTTTTGTGGCGTGCATTTTATGGCAGAAGTTGCAGATATCCTCTCAAGTTCGGAACAGATTGCTATTTTACCTGATCTCTCAGCAGGCTGTTCGATGGCTGATATGGCCAATCTCGCCAAAGTAGAAAGAGCGTGGCATGAACTAGCTGAAATACTTGATCCCGATGAAATGGTCACACCTGTGACTTACATTAATTCGAGCGCTGATTTAAAAGCTTTTTGTGGAGAGCATGGCGGCATAGTTTGTACCTCCAGTAATGCTACTAAAATCCTGCAATGGTCGTTTGCACAGCGCGAAAAAGTGCTATTCTTTCCTGACCAGCATTTAGGACGCTGGAGTGGTTATAAATTGAATCTTCCCCTAGAACAAATGCCCGTATGGGATTTTGATGAACCCATGGGAGGATTGACCGAGGAACAAATCAGAAAAGCCAAGATCTTGTTATGGAAAGGACATTGCTCTGTGCATCAAATGTTCCAACCTCAACATATTCTGCGATTTCGCAATCAATACCCTGAGGGTTTGGTCATTTCGCACCCAGAATGCAGTTTTGAAGTTTGCAAAGCTTCCGATTATGTCGGTTCCACTGAATTCATTATCAATACCATCCGTGAAGCCAAAGCAGGGACACGCTGGTTGGTAGGTACCGAATTGAATCTGGTTGGACGCATTGCTGAAGAATTCAAATCTCAGGGAAAAATCATTCAGTTCATGTCACCTATGGTGTGCATGTGTTCGACCATGGCACGAATTGATCCTCAGCATCTAGCATGGTCACTGGAAAATCTCGCAACAGGTAGTGTAGTCAACCAAATCAAGGTGCCGGCCCATGAAGCAAAGCTTGCCAAATTGACACTTGAAAGAATGCTTGCTGTTTCAAAGTAGTAAGATGGGATATATTCAATGCGTCAGGATTTTGACTTTCTGATTATGCAATTTCTTATAGCTATCTATGATCGATAAACTGCATATTGCTACCTACAATATCCACAAAGGCTTTTCCTATTTCAATCATCGCTTGGTATTGCACGAATTACGCGATCAGCTGCGCTCCCTTGATACTGACATCGTTTTTTTACAAGAAGTGGTTGGAGAGCATAGCAAGCATGCTTCCCGTTTTGAAAACTGGCCAAACAGCTCTCAACATGAGTTTTTGGCAGATTCGGAATGGCAAGATTTTGCTTATGGCAAAAATGCGGTCTACGCCGAAGGTCATCATGGTAATGCCATTCTCAGCCGCTTTCCTATTATAAGTTGGGAAAACGAAGACATTTCATCTCATCGTTTTGAGAACCGTGGCTTACTCCACTGTGAAATCAGTATTCCTGGCTGGAAGGAAAATTTGCACTGTATTTGCGTTCATCTGGGGTTATTCAGGCGCGGCCAGCGCAGGCAACTCGAAGCGATGGAGAAACGTATCAAACAACTCGTTCCACCTCATGCTCCACTTGTGATTGCGGGAGATTTCAATGACTGGCATGGAACAGCCAGCCGCATCCTGATGAAACACCTAAAACTCACCGAGGTTTTTGAACAGACCCATGGTAAAACCGCCCGCAGTTATCCTTCTATTTTCCCATTACTGCGCCTTGATCGCATCTATATCCGTGGCTTTCGGATAAAAAATGTATGTGTGCATCAAAGCCGCCCCTGGTCAAGAATTTCTGATCATGCAGCTTTGTCAGCCAATATCGTCCGTGCATGAAGTTATCCCATTTCATCAAAGGTAACCGGATTACATTGTTACATAATGGTGCGGAATATTTCCCAGCACTGGAAAGCGCGATTGATGCGGCCAGTCAGGAAATTCATCTACAGACTTATATTTTCAAATACGACCTAACAGGCATCAGTATTGCTAACGCGTTAAAGCGTGCCGCCCAGCGTGGAGTCGCCGTTCACCTGTTGATAGACGGTTATGGCTCTCTTGATTTTCCCGAGAAAGCCATTCAGAGCCTGCTTGCTGCAGGTGTTCAAGTTTTGCATTACCGGCAAGAAGTTTTTACTTTTCGGTTCAGGCGCTATCGATTACGCCGCCTGCATCGTAAACTTGCCGTCATCGATGCCCGTATCGCTTTTGTGGGGGGGATCAACATCATCAATGATCATCAGAAACCTGGCGAACCTTTACCCCGTTTTGATTATGCAGTAAAAATAGAAGGACCCTTGCTTACCACCATTCATTCTACAGCCAAACGTTTATGGATGCTGGTTGCCTGGGCGCACTTCAAAAAACGCTGGACTACTCATCTCGAGTTGCAGCCTACGACAAAATCGGTCGGTAACCAGCGTGCAGCATTTGTCATCCGCGACAATCTTCGCCATCGCCGTGACATTGAACGCACTTATCTCAAAGCAATCTCCACTGCCTGCAATGAGATCATTATCGCCAATGCTTACTTTCTTCCTGGCAGAAATTTTCGACGCGCCCTTATCTATGCAGCCCGCAGGGGCGTATCGGTTATCCTACTACTTCAAGGAAAAATTGAGTACCGCATACAATATTATGCGACACGTGCCTTATATGGTAATTTGCTGGATGCTGGCATCAAGATTTATGAATATCAAAAGAGTTTTTTACATGCTAAAGTAGCCGTCATTGATCACTACTGGTCAACGGTCGGTTCTTCCAATATCGATCCCTTGAGTCTGCTAATGGCGCGCGAAGCCAATGTCATAATTCTTGATCAGGCATTTGCAATGGAACTGAGAACTAGTCTGCAACAAGCCATGGAAGACTCTAATCCCGTATCAAAGATATATTGGGGAAAGCAATCCTGGATAAATCGATCCTTAAATTGGATTAGTTATTACATCGTTCGAATTTTGCAGGGAATGCTGGGTTACGGCCAAGAAAGAACGCGTGTCTGAAACTTGTGCGCCAGCACTTGTTATGCAGGTGCCACTAGCTGTCTGTAGAATTGGAATGCAAGATTATTCCTGAGCTGAAACAACCACCCTATTTTGTGTGCTCAAATCTATTCGTCCAATCAGTGGCAATTTAATCGCAATCGGGCTGTGAGAGAAGCCAAATGTCAGCCCAAGAAAATTGATTTCAAATCCCTCAACCTCACTGACAATGACTCCCAATAACCCAAATAAAGACCACTGCCAACCTCTGCCACTGGGGGCGACCGCAGTCATGCTACTTCCAAGATAATCCTTGCCGATTGCCGTAGGGGGTAAATCTAGCGCTAGCTCTGGTACAGCACGCGAGATCCAGGCAGTAAAGGTATTTGAATTTGGGCCTGGCCACATGGTGTACTCCCGCGCATAGGGATAGCTCAACGCTGCTTCTTCAATACGGCTAATCAATACATCCACGCCATCTCCACGCTTCTCAGCCAACAGGATTGGCATGCTACCAAACCAGCGTCTGTCTGGTTGTTGCTGATGAATTGACACGACTGAACCACCTCGGCGCAAATACCAGCCAATGACTTCATAGACTGTGTAAGTTCGGGCAAAGGATGGTTTCACCGCAATCCAGGTATGAACACCGAAATAGCCTCGCCAACCATAAGCACGCGCACCATAAACCTGTATGATCGCTTCCGGAGTTTGTTCAGGATCGGGCGCCAACCCTACAGGTTCGCGACTCGCAGTTTGCCAGCCCGCATTGACATGCTCCGTGACAAAATGAATTCCTAAAGTCGTTGTAAATACCACGAGCAATAAAAGCCTGACGATAGTCATTAATTTCATTTTCATTAAAAAACAAACGGAAAATGCTGTGATTTGTGATAATTGAATCAGTCATCAACACGACTAGACGATATGATTATTAGTGTTGAGTTACGATATCAGATTATTAAAGAAGCATAGAGTTCTGGCAGCGCGCGCTTCCCTTTTTCACATCATTGAGGAATTTCTAATATTGAGTCGTTCCAGTTACTTTCATTGGTCCCTTCCTCGCCACTCTCTGTTATTGATTATTTTCAGTATGTTCACTTTTTTCGCTTGGCCAGGCACTAAATGGAAAAGGTAGCTGCTCACTATTAAAGGTGAGAAAAGTAATGATCTGATAAACATACGTTGCCAAATTCTGACCAAATTTGAGTAGCTGTACATTAGTATTGCCTGACAGCACAATTGAGAAAAACTGAAATATCATGACTAGAATAATCAAAAATTCCATAAAGCCATAGACCAAGATGAACAACAGCATGTAAAGCCCGCGCACCCATGTCTCAGTTTTTTGTAATCGTTGTTTAATCTCATCTTTCATAAAATTTCCTCATAAAAGTATCCAATTTATCCAGTATCCCTATTTTTGTATAGAAACATAAGTGATTCTATCATTGCATCGATTGTGCATTTGCTATAACTCAGAATAATTGATTTACTCATCACGGTTGATCTATTTTCTTGGAAATCAGAATCAGTCTTGGCGTAGCATATCACCTTATTTCGGAAGGACGAGCTAAACCCCGAGCTGGAAGCGCGTTACCAGGCCAATCAACCAGGGAATCGCCCGACAACTGCATTTCAGCCTGACCAGCAAGAAGTCATTGGATGTCGTACTGTCAGTCAACGGCGTACTGATTGTTACACTCGAATTGAAAAACCCGCTCTCCGGCCAGACAGCAGCCAATGCCATCCGCCAATATCGCCACGATCGCGATACGTGAGCTGATTTTTCAGATCACCAAACGTACCTTAGTGCATTTTACGGTGGATACGGAAGAGCACACATGACGACGCGCCGCATGTTATTGCCCAACCAATCAGCCACAGAAAATCCAGGGCAGGTTTTATGGACATCCGGCAGATCGCGATGACCAAGCACGCGCGGGGGCTCTCCGTTACCAGATTTCAGCAGCACAATATCCGTCACCAATCCGCACACATTACGTTCCAGGCTTTTCCATTGCGCGGAGGTAAACTTGTTGGTGCCAACCAGGCAGATGCCAATGGATTTGCTGTTAAACCCTTCAGTATGTGCACCGACTTCGTCGAAGTGCCGGCCAATAGCGACCGCTCCATTGGTATAAATGACGAACTGATAACCAATGGCGGCAAGATCAGGGTTTTGTCTTTGCCGAATTCAGCAGAACGCTTGAATTCGCGCTTGCGGTGCCATTGGTCAATCTCTTCAGCAGAGACATGTTTCCCATTAGGGGTGGCAGAGCAGTGGATGATTATGCTTTTAATTAGTCTAGTCATACCGCCCAGTATCGGGCAGTATGCATGACAGATAAATTAAAGGGGTTTATGTTGTGGTGAGGGCAGTTAGTTAATAGTTATGCTAATCGCTCTTCGTATATGGATTATGTACTATTGAACAAACCAAATAAATAACAAAAACATGGAAATAACAATACATCAGCAAATCTACTATTCCAACAAGGATTTGGTGCCCATCCGTGAGATAGCTGAAGGATTGCTTGCTTTGGAAGCCGTCATAAAACAATCTCCCAAGGTATTGGAATCTTTGTTTCCTGGAACAAAAATAGAGTCTGTAGAAGTATTTATTAATGAATTAAAGTCTGACAGCATATGGGAGAGCTTTGTTATAAAGTTTGTTTTTGGCAGTCAGGATAAATTTGATCAGTTCGTAACCAATCTTCGTGAGAAAGTTGGTATGGATAATATTATGAATAACCCGAACTTGTTTACATCGATTCTTATTACCATGCTTCTAATCGGCGGAGCATATTCGTTAGGAAAGAGTGATAGCGAAGATAAAGTAGAACGCATACCCGTTATAGAAGCAAATAATAATACGATCATCAATATTGGTGCAGGAATGATGGAAATGGATGCTAAAGATTTCAGAACCATTATAGAGGGCGCTATCAAAGATAAGAATCAATTAGCCAGAAATACTATAGATGTTATAAAACCAGCAAAACGAGATCCTGACGCCACTATCACCTTTGATAAAAATGATGATTTGAAAATTACTGCTAATACGATTAAGGCTATGCCTAAACAGCATAAAGAGACCGAACGTGAAGAGCTTATTGAAGATTTTAAAAGTATTTTTATGGAAGTTCGCGCCATCGATCTCGATAGCCAGAAGACTGGCTGGGCAGCAATCATTCCTGATTTAGGCACGAGAAGAATACGTTTGCAGCTTGACCCCACCATAAATTTAGAAGAAGTATTTGAAAAGCGTAGGTTCAATGGAAATGTAACTGTCGTATTCAGATATGATAAATATCATAACAAGATACCTTATCTTGTTTTTCTTCGTGAAATAAATGAGTAAGGGCGAACACAAGATTCGCCCCAAAATTCCATATTTACCAGGTATGTTCCATTTTTTACCAGATAAATTCCATTTCGATTCAGTTTTGTTTCATACTGCTGGCCTGGGTCAATGCCTCCCGTGCGGCCTCGTATTCCTGATTGAGGAAGGCGGTGAGGATGGGAGCATTTCAGCCAGCGTAGGGCGCAATAACCATCGGGCATTGCGCCGAATGAAAGCTTGTATGATGTGATTGATAAAGATTTATAAATGCAGGTTATGTAGATGTGATCCGCGCTTGCAGAAAGAGCGACACCAGGCTTCACGATAACGCTATTATCGTTCTCATGAATCTCCTTTCGATCCATCCCCAGTCGAGTCGCGCGAAACAGCTGCCTCTTCCTGGGAATATGCGCCATTCAATCAATTTTCAGCTCAGAATGGAGGCCAAAATATTTCGACAGAATCTGTAAAATCAGCCCCGGCCGTGTGATTCCTCTCGCTCACTTAAGCTAAAACCGGAGGCATCATCTGAGAGGTTGTGAAAACGAATGTAATGAGTTTCGCCAATAAATCTACTACGCACTCCAATCGCTGTGTTGGACGGTACTCGCTCCTCGCCTATCTCCTTGATATGTGGCTACGCTAAAACTTCGTTTTATCGAAACTCACTTCGTTCGTTTTCGCGTTGCTGTGTTCCATCCGCCTTGCGCTTGGAGTGTTCGCTACGATTTTTTTCGCAACCTCTGATTCCATCGAGTTGCTGATGCTTGAGCCTCTTCCTGAATTACCCTCAAGAGAACAAATTTTAATCATCAACTTCCTGGCTTAACCCGTATTTCTAAGCCCTGCTGCAACGCCATTAATCGTAAGATGGATAGCGCGATGTACTTGCTCTACATCATCACCAGCACGATAACGACGCAACAACTCAATTTGTAAATGGTTAAGCGGGTCTATATAAGGAGTACGAATACGAATGCTGCGCGACAAGGTAGGATTCTCCTGTAGCAACTCTGTATGCCCCGTTATTGCAAATAACCATTTTACGCTACGCTCCCATTCTGCTTGAATGCGCCCAAAGATTTGGGTACGCAATGTCACATCAGTGACTAATTCAGCATAGCGTGAAGCAATCCCCATATCGGTTTTTGCCAATACCATGTCTATATTCGACAACAATGTCTGCAAAAATGGCCACTTTTGATACATTTCCTGCAATAATTTTAACCCTGCTTCCTCTCCTTGCGCTTGCTGAACAAATGCTTCAATCGCCGAGCCAAAACCATACCACCCTGGAAGCATTGTACGATTGAGACTCCAACTGAACACCCATGGAATAGCCCGTAAATCTTCAATTCGATCAGAAGGTTTTCGGGAAGAAGGCCGACTGCCAATATGCAGCCCGGCAATTTCCCGAATCGGAGTTGATTCCTGGAAAAATTGTTTAAAACCTGGCGTTTCATATACCAGATTTCGATAGACTGCAAATGCAGTGGATGAGAGTGTTTCCATTACTTGGTAATACTCTGCAGCATTTTCCCGAATTGCATCAGGACTCATCAATGTCGCTTCAATCGTTGCGGCAACCAGTGTTTCAAGATTGCGGCGTCCTATTTCAGGATCCGTATATTTGCTCGCCACAACCTCTCCCTGTTCGGTCAGCCGTATCTGTCCATTAACACTTTTCGGTGGTTGAGCCATGATCCCCTGGTAGCTAGGCCCTCCACCCCGTCCAACAGTCCCCCCTCGCCCGTGAAACAAACGTAGTTCCACCTTATGCTTGGCAAAAACTTTCGTCAATTGAATTTCAGCTTTGTATATTTCCCAGTTGGAAGTAAGAAAACCACCATCTTTATTACTATCCGAATAACCGAGCATGACTTCCTGCACATTCCCACGAGAATCCAGCAGTTTACGATAGTATGGCAACGAAAATAATTCATCCATGATGATGCTGCAATTGCGCAAATCCTCAATGGTTTCAAACAAAGGAATAATATTCAGGCCCAACTGCGGATTCTCGCCAGCCTGGAGTAGACCAACCTCTTTCAATAATAGCGCGACCTCCAGGATATTAATGACACCTGTTGTCATGGAAATAATGTAATTCGGCAGCGCAGTATGACCAAAACGGCGCTGGATTTCTGCTGCCATTTGCAAAATTCTCAATTCACTTTGTGTTGCTTCGGAGTAGCTCAAATAGGGTGAATGGAGTAGTCGCAAACTACTGATTTCCCGTAACAGCCATTTCATGCGCTCAGTTGCCGACAGCTCGAGATAATTATCCCGATGTGTGCTGCACGCAAATAACTCCGCAATAACCTGTTCATGCACTTTACTATGCTGCCGCATATCGAGTGATGCAAGGTGGAATCCAAATACATCAGCCGCCCGACGTAAATTTCGCAATGCCCCCCGCGCCAGCCAATCTGATTTGTGCTGTTTGAGTGAATTGATCACGATATCAAGTTCATGCACAAACTCTGCGCTATCTGCATAAGGTTCTGTTGGATTAACATGCTGTCGTTGCATCACTGCAAAACCGCGTTGCTGACTTGTTGCAGCCAAACGTGCATAAATGCCGAGAAATGCTCGTCGATACGGTTCATCGACGCGACTAGCGGGAATATCTGGCGAGGCGGCTGCTAATTGTTCAAGTTCATCACTTACTTTGATCAGGCGCTCAGTCAGACTCATGGTCTGGCCAATCTTGCTGACTTCGTCCATATAAAAATCCAACACGAGGGCAGCATGACGCTCTGCTGCATGCAACATGACCTGATGCGTAACAAAAGGGTTTCCATCGCGATCTCCGCCTATCCAGCTTCCAATACGCAAAAAAGATGCGATACGAGGGGCATCTCTACCCAGGTGACGCTCCAGCAAATCCTCAATCTTTGCATAGATATAAGGTATCTGACTCAGGAAGGTATACGTATAATAAATCAGGCCATTTTCGATTTCATCATGAACGGTAAGACGTACCGACCGCAGCATACGGGTTTGCCATAAGATCTGAATGGCAGCACGCAATGCTTCTTCATTGTGACGCAATTCGTTAGGAGTGAGCTGGATGCGATCACGTTCCTGCAGTAAGCGTTGAATAGTCAATTGACAATCGAGTATGCTCCTGCGCTGAACTTCGGTAGGATGAGCCGTCAATACCGGTGATACCATGGCTTTAGCAAAAAAATTACCCAAACTTGTGTTATCTATGCCACTTGCCAGCACACGTTCCAGTGCGAGCGTAACACTGCCAGGTTGAGGTGAAGAGCCTTGACGCAAATGAGCACGTCGCCGACGGTTATGGTGCAGATCTTCCGCAATATTGGAAAGCAGTGAAAAGTAACTAAATGCACGTACAACGGCGATAGTCGCCTTATTGCTTAATCGATTCAAGATCGCGTCAAGCTCTTGTCGCGCCTTGGGATCTTGTTCACGACGAAAGCGAACTGCCGTTTGGCGAATAGTTTCGACCAATTCAAACGTCGCATCCCCCTCCTGCTCCCGCAAAGTATCCCCCAGCATGCGCCCAAGCATACGAATGTCCTCACGTAAAGGCTTATCCTTTTCCTCGCTCATATTATTGTCAGAATAAACGCTTACGACAGCGTCAGAACTCATCTCAATGTATCTCCCATCTACTAAAACTTTGGTTATTCACGCATGCTACAGTCTATATTATGATCGTCCATGCTAAAATGATTCGTGTCTGAAAGTTTTGTAATCTTTTCATATTAAGATCAATGTCAAATTTATTTACCCCCCCTTCTAAAATTACCATTGCTTCACGTGAAAGTCTTCTTGCCATGTGGCAAGCAAATTTTATTCGGGAAAAATTACGTGAATTATACCCGCAAACCGAAATCAACATACTTGGCATGACCACACAAGGCGATCAAATTCTTGATGTCTCTCTTTCAAAAATTGGTGGCAAAGGATTATTCATCAAGGAACTCGAACAAGCTCTGGAAGATGGCCGTGCAGATATTGCCGTTCACTCCATGAAAGATGTGCCGATGAA
Source organism: Nitrosomonas sp. Nm33 (assembly GCF_900107265.1). GTDB lineage: Bacteria > Pseudomonadota > Gammaproteobacteria > Burkholderiales > Nitrosomonadaceae > Nitrosomonas. Next base: position 41,963 of record NZ_FNPJ01000007.1, read on the forward strand.
CATGCCATCAGGATTTATGCTGGCTGCTATTGCTGAACGTGAAGATCCCCGTGATGCTTTTGTTTCAAACAAATATACTCACCCTGACGAATTGCCTGCCGGTAGTGTAGTCGGAACCTCTAGTTTAAGGCGCGAGTCTCAGTTACGCGCACGATACCCACATTTGCAAGTTCAATCCTTGCGTGGAAATGTTCAGACCCGCTTGCGGAAACTGGATGAGGGTCAATTTACCGCCATCATTCTAGCAGCAGCCGGACTAAAGCGCTTGGAACTGACTTATCGGATTTCTTCAATACTTGAACCTGAAATAAGCTTACCTGCAGTTGGTCAAGGTGCACTTGGCATAGAATGCCGCAATGATCGAGCTGATTTGGCATTACTGATGCAACCTTTACATCATGTTGAAACAGCATATTGTGTTGAAGCAGAGCGAGCAATGAGTCGCGTATTGGGAGGTAGTTGCCAAGTGCCGCTAGGAGGATTTGCAGAAATCACGGATGATGTACTCACTTTGCGGGGTTTTGTAGCTAATCCCGATGGAACGAACATGATAAGTGATCAATTAAACGGTAAGCCGGAAGCGGGTGTTGCACTTGGTCAGCAATTAGCAGAGAGTCTCAAGAAACAAGGCGCTGATGAAATTTTAGCAGCCTTAGCACAACCCCATGATTGAAGGTGCAGCTTGCCAGAAACGCAAACATTAGCAGGGTTATACGTTTTAGTCACACGCCCGGCACATCAAGCCACTCATCTGGTTAATGAAATCAGGAAGAGGGGTGGCAATCCGGTATTATTTCCTGTTCTGGAGATATCCGACACAAATAATCCTCAGCATCTTCTAAAGGCTATTGACCGTCTCGATGAATTTGATTTGGCAATTTTTGTTAGTCCAAATGCTGTTGATAAAGCAATCCGTCTGATCCAGGCTCATAGAACATTGCCACCAAACCTGAAAATTGCTGTAGTAGGAGAAGGAAGCGCTAATAAGCTCAGACAGTATGGAATAAATGACATTATCGTGCCAACTTGCCGCCATGACAGCGAAGCCTTGCTTGAAATGCCGGAATTACAGCAAGTGCCAGATAAAAACATTGTTATTTTTCGTGGGAATGATGGACGAAGATTATTGGGTGATACCTTGATTCAACGAGGGGCTCGATTAGAATATGTTGAATGCTATCGTCGTGACAAACCTAAAACAGACGCATCCCTACTGTTGGATAGCTGGTCAAATAATGCGTTACACGCCGTTACAGTGACAAGCAGTGAAGGGCTGCATAATTTATTTGACATGATAGGTAAAGTTGGCCAACAATTGCTAAAAAAAACCCCTTTGTTTACTGCGCATGAACGAATCGCTTATGTTGCAAAAGAACTTGGTCTTACAAATATACACGTTACTGCTGCTGGAGATGATGGATTAGTACAAGGATTGCTGGAATATTTTCTATCAATTAAAAATCAAGCATAGCTTCTCGAAAATCATGAATAGAGAGATTAAAACGGCCCCACCAAAATCATCCCACCTGAGTGGTTCGATTCTATTGTTTGTTATTTTTATAACGATCGCTTTCTTGGCATGGCAATGGGCAGATAGGCGAGACTACATCATCGATATTCAGCGATCCATGGCTGGATATTTAACTAACGTTGACTTTCTGGGTAAGAGACCACGCCAGCTTATCGCTGAAGTGCAAGCTGCTATACATGAAACCCAGCAGCGACTGAATAGACTGAATAAACTGCATGCAGAAGTGATTGCCTCTCCCGAGCAACAAGAAGCGCTAGAGAAGCTCTCAAATTTGCTCGAAAAGATTGATGCATTACCTTTAGCGATGGATGCTCATTTAATAAAAGTTAATCTTCCGTTTGAACAGCACGCATTACAAGATAATCGTTGCTATAAACTCATTAATGATATTTGGAGAGATCTTCAGCAATTTATAATTATTCAGAAAATTGATAATCCAGAAATTGAATTGCTATCCCCTTCTCAACGTGAGCTTCTACGAGAAAAGATAAAACTACAATTGTTATTGGCGCAATTTTCCCTTCTTTCTTATGATCAAACAAACTTCCAGACAAATCTGGAAACTGCAACAAAATTGGTCAATCGCCATTATGACAAACAAGCAGAATCTGTTACCGATCTACTTAATCAATTAGATCAAATACATGATTATACAATTGATAAGGCGCTATCAAATGTTTCAGAACGTCTTGATATAGTGCACATTTATCAGCCTAAACGTAATGAGGAGAGTAAATGAAATTGGTGCTCTGGGTGTTAGCTCTATTTGCTACAGCAGTGGCTATTGTGATCGCCGCTCAACATGATAGCGGTTCTGTATTAATGATCGTGCCACCTTATAGGATTGAGCTGACGATTAATATTTTTATCATTTCATTGATTACTGCTTTCTTTATTTTCTATTTGTTAGTCAGGCTGATAGCAAGAGTATTAGGATTAAATAGACAGTTACATCATAAAAAAATTAATGAAACAATGCTTGCTGCTGTGAAAGCGTTTTTTGAGGAGCAATATGATAAAGCCGAGAAAGCTGCAGCGACAGTATTAAAACTAAAAAGCCCTCCTGTTATTAGCGCGATTAACGCAGCTATTGCAGCACGTGCAGCCCATCATCAAGCAAACTATTCACAACGCGACCATTATCTAGACATTTCGGAACAAAAGGCTCCCCAAGAAAAAGCGCTAAGGCTTGTAACTCAAGCAGAACTATTGCTTGAAGAGGGACGTCATGAAGAAGTCTTAAATGCCTTACGATCCCTTTATTCAATTGGTGGGCTACAAAGTACAGCTGTCCTTCAATTGGAATTAAAAGCGCAGCAGATGGCCCAAAATTGGGATGCAGTTCTAGAATTGACGAATATTCTTGAAAAACGCTACCCCATAGATAAGACATTAATTGAACAAATTAAGCATCGTGCTCATTTAGAGAATATTAAGAAACATGCATTGAATTTAGAATTACTTAATAAATACTGGAACAATTTATCTCCAGCAGAAAAACTTGATAGCAGATTAGCTGCAACTGCTGCTCGTGCTTACATGGCATTGAATGAGGTATCAACTGCTCAAAAAATTATTGAACAAAGCATTGATAATAAATTGGATGCCGAACTGATCTCACTTTATGCCAAATGCTTGGATGGCAGTGTAAGCTGGCAAATCCAGCGAGCGGAAGGCTGGCTAAGAAAGCATCCTAACAATGCTGAATTATTACTAACACTTGGAAAATTATGTACTTACTGTGAATTATGGGGTAAAGCGCAGAATTACCTTGAAGCAAGCTTGTCGATTGAGTCAAGCCGTGCCGCTCATCTTGCCTTAGCGCAATTATTCGAAAAGCTAGATAAGCCTGAGTTAGCTGCAGATCATTATCACAAAGGATTAGGGTTCACATTAAAGAAATTGAATATATAAATTTATTCGACAGGATTGCCTGTCGATGGTGAAAATATATCAGAGAAGAAATTTTCAGCCGGCAGATTTCTCAATTGTGTAAAATCTTGATAAGCAGCTTTAATCATAAGCGGTGAGCCACAAGCGTATACTTGGTAGTTTGCTAAATTCTCGAAATCCTCAAGAATTGCTCTATGCACCAATCCAGTCCTACCCGTCCAGTTATCTGTCGGTAGTGCATCCGACAATACTGGAATGAAAGTAAAGTTTTTATGTTGCTGTTCCCATTCTTTTGGTAATTTCTCTAGATAAAGATCTGCCTTCGTGCGCACTCCCCAGTAAAGCGTCATTTTTCTGTTGTACTTATAAATGTTTTCAGTATAAAAAATATGCTCGAGTATGCTTTTTACAGGAGCAAAACCAGTACCGCTAGCAAGAAAAATAATAGGGATATCAACAGAGTTATTGCGCAGGGTAAAAGAACCGAGGGGACCTTCGAAACGAAGGATATCCCTCTCTTTCATATGCGAGAAAACATGCTCCGAAAATACCCCTCCAGGATACTTACGTGCATGAATTTGCAAAAATTCGTCATCATAGGGTGCATTTGCCAACGAAAAACTACGACGCTTTCCATCTTTCAATAGAATATCGATATATTGACCTGGAAGAAATTGTAATCGCTCGTTTGTGGGTAATTTCAAGTAAATGATCATCACATCAGGTGCAACGCGTTCCAGCTTGTGCACGCGACTTGGCATTATCCTGATTTTAATATCCTTAATAGCATCTACTTCACGGCATTCGATAATCAAATCAGATAATGGCTTAGCACAGCAAAACAACGCTAAGCCATGCTGCTTTTCAGTATCTGTAAGCGTTTCTTGATTATATCTGCCATAATCAACAGTACCCTGCATAATTTTTCCCTTACATGCCCCACATGAGCCGTTACGGCAACCGTAAGGAAGCGAGTACCCTTGCCGCAATGCAGCTTCAAGTATCGTTTCGTGAGGTTCTACAGTAAAAATATGATTACTCGGCTTAATAATGATTTGATACGACATTTTCTCGTGAGTAAATGAAAAAACTATTGATAAAATAAGTAATAATGAAAAAAATGCTTTTGATTGTAGGATGTGGTGACATCGCCTTCCGAGTGGCGCCGTTACTGCGTAAACGCTACCGGTTACTAGGTTTATGCAGAAAACCGGAAAATTTCTGCAAATTACGTACCCACAGAATTACACCCATACTCGGTGATCTTGATCAGCCAGACAGTCTCGATAAACTTGCGGGAATGGCACACGCAATACTCCATTTAGCTCCGCCGCCCAGTTATGGTTTAAAAGATTCACGTACTACCCATCTGTTAGCAGCTCTGACTCGGCAGACTTTAGCAAAAAGAAGAATACTACCACAACGGCTAATCTATATCAGTACCAGTGGGGTATATGGTGATTGTAAAGGCGAATGGGTAAGCGAGAACCATCCACTCAATCCAACTAACGAACGTGCATGGCGACGCGTTGATGCAGAAAGACAAATTAGAAATTGGGGGTTACGCAACGATGTGCAAGTTTCCATTATTCGCGTACCTGGAATTTATGCAGCTGATCGCCTGCCTCTTGCACGCCTACGACAAGGTACACCCGTACTTTCAACAGATGAAGACAGTTTCACCAACCATATCCATGCAGATGATCTTGCTCGTATTATTGCTGCAGCACTTCATTATGGAAAATCAGGCAGAATCTACCATGCGAGTGATGATTCACATTTAAAAATGGGCGATTATTTTGATCTGGTGGCCGATCATTTCGGTTTGCCACGCCCACCAAGAATTCCTCGCTTTCAAGCAAATAAATATATATCGCCTAGCTTGATGTCATTCATGAATGAATCGCGCCGTTTAACAAACACTCGCATAAAACGGGAACTACATATCAAATTACTTTACCCTACTGTTACCAGCGGTATCGCTAAGGCAATCCAGCATGAATCTAACGAACATTTATAGAATCTAAGTAAATCGATGATGATTGCCGTTAAATCCCAGGATGGCGTCGATCATTTTTGACGCTATTTTTAATAATATTAGTAAACTCAGCAATCTTAAAATTTTGTGGAATTATCCTAAAAAACCACATTTAGGATTATTAATAATACTGGGATAACAAGGAGTTGGTATGTCGACTGTGGTGGAACGTCCAGATAAGAAAGTCAAAGAAATTAGTTTCTCATGGGAAGGTAAAGACAGATCTGGCAAAGTAGTTAAAGGGGAAATGCGCGCAGCAGGTGCTATCGTTGTCACATCTACCCTGCGCCGTCAAGGTATCCGGGTCACAAAAGTTACCAAAACAAAATCGAAGGGAACAATTAGGGATAAAGACATTACTTTGTTTACGCGTCAACTTGCCACCATGATGAAATCTGGCGTTCCCTTGTTACAAGCCTTTGATATCGTAGGTAAGGGGCATAGTAACCAAGCGGTTGGTAAGTTATTGATGGATATAAAAATGGATATTGAAACTGGGAATAGTCTGGCAAATGCCTTTCGAAAATACCCGCTCTACTTTGATTCCTTGTTTTGTAACCTTGTTGCAGCAGGAGAAGCAGCCGGCATTCTTGACGAGTTGTTAGATCGTTTAGCTACTTATAAGGAAAAAATTCAAGCGATTAAAGGAAAAATCAAATCTGCACTATTCTACCCCATATCAATTATAGTAGTTGCCTTTATCATTACAGCAGTTATTATGATTTTTGTCATTCCTGCCTTCAAAGAATTATTTCAGAATTTTGGAGCTGATCTCCCAGCTGCGACGTTGATAGTCATGGCCATTTCGGATTTCTTTGTCGATTACTGGTGGGCCATTTTTGGCGGAATTGGGCTTAGTCTTTATACTTTCTTTTATGTATGGAAACGTTCAGCTGCTATGCAGCGTGTTATGGACCGGCTTGCATTGAGATTACCTATTTTTGGAGAGGTAATCAGAAAAGCGACTGTTGCACGCTGGTCTCGCACGCTTTCCACCATGTTCGCTGCAGGTGTTCCACTTGTTGAAGCAATGGATTCAGTTGCAGGTGCTGCAGGGAATCACGTTTATTTTGATGCTACTAAAAGAATTCAGATAGAAGTGAGTACAGGGAGTAGTTTAGTAGATGCGATGACGCAGACAAATGTGTTTTCTAACATGGTTCTACAAATGGTAGCTATTGGAGAAGAATCTGGTTCGCTGGATTCCATGTTAAGTAAGATCGCAGATTTTTTTGAAGCAGAGGTGGATAATGCGGTGGAAGCGCTATCAAGCCTAATGGAACCAGTTATCATGGTGGTTCTTGGCACACTCATCGGGGGCATGGTTGTCGCAATGTACTTACCTATCTTCAAAATGGGCCAAGTTGTTGGCTAATTCCTGTTTATAACCAATCTGTTAAATAATACATGACATTAATCGAGTCTTTTCAGAATACATCGACAATTTTCATTGCTTTTAGCACCATTATTGGAGTAATGGTAGGTAGTTTTTTGAATGTAATCATTCATCGACTTCCCAGAATGATGGAACATGCATGGCACCAACAATGTGCTGAATTACGTGGAGAAAATATTCATAATTTACCGGTATTCAATCTTGCAACACCTCGCTCTACTTGCCCTCAGTGTGGACATAGAATTGCCGTACTCGAAAATATTCCTATAATCAGTTATTTATTCCTACGAGGATATTGCTCACAATGCCATACGCGTATTTCCCTTCGCTACCCGATTGTCGAAGGGTTGACAGGTATTATGAGCGGTTTTACTGCATGGCACTTCGGATTTGGCTTGACAGCCCTTGCCGCCTTGCTCTTTATTTGGGCAATGATTGCACTTACCTTCATAGATTTTGATAGGCAATTATTGCCAGATGCTATTACATTACCTTTACTCTGGATCGGGCTTTTATTTAATATGGATAACGGTTTCATTGATATCCGATCAGCTATCATAGGCTCAGTTGCCGGTTACCTTGTTCTGTGGACCATTTATTGGAGTTTCAAACTCACTACTGGAAAAGAAGGGATGGGTTACGGTGATTTCAAGTTACTCGCTGCAATTGGTGCATGGCTAGGCTGGCAGATGTTACCATTAGTTATTCTGTTTTCCTCATTTGTGGGAGGAATAATAGGTATCATGTTGATAATTATTAAGAAACATCAGAGAAACACCACAATTCCGTTTGGCCCCTATCTTGCTGGAGGAGGTCTAATCGCCTTATTCTGGGGGAATAAGATCAACCACGCTTATCTTGGCTTATTCTAATACATGCCTTTGATCATTGGCTTAACCGGAGGGATAGGTTGCGGTAAATCTACTGCTACAAAGTTCTTTGCTGTGCATGGTATTGACATTATCGATACGGATGAAATTGCACACGAATTAACGCTGCCAGAAGGCAAAGCAATGGACGTCATTAAAAAGGCATTTGGTACAAACTTTATTACTAAAGATGGTTCTCTAGACCGGAATAAAATGCGTGAACTGGTGTTTTCAGATCAAATTTTCAAGGATAAACTTGAAGCCATCCTGCATCCGCTTATCTATCATGAAGTAATACGCCGCGTTAGCTTAGCGACCTCTGCTTATATCATCATTGTTGTACCATTACTGTTGGAATCAGAGGTTTTTCAAAAACTAGTCCATCGAATTTTGGTAATCGATTGTACTGAACCATCGCAGATCTCACGTACAATTGCACGCAGCAAACTAGACGAACGAGAAGTACACGCTATCATGGCAACACAAGTTTCACGAAAAGAACGCCTAGAGCAAGCTGATGATATCATTGTCAATGATCAGGACCTTGATCATCTGTATAAGCAAGTTGAAATGCTCCATCTGAAATATCTTGCCTTATCAAGAGACAAATTGAGCAAACCTGCTTAACTAACCTTATTGGTTTTAGCTTAAGAATCAAACTTTCATACAGAAATGATATCTCATAGCGTATGATTCTATTATGTTATTATTACTTTACGTATCATAACTACTACCGTGATTTGCTACGAACACCCCCTCAATGAACGCATTCGCACTTTGTTGCGACTTGAAGATCTATTTAATAAAGTTGATTTCTTTTCAGTATGCGACACATCTATTGAACATCATGCTGCACTTGTCGCGTTATTTGAGATTCTTGATGTAACCGGGCGGGCTGATATTAAATCGGATTTGCTGCAAGAGTTGGAACGACAAAGAAGCATGCTGGAAGGTTTACGCAAGAACCCGGAAATCTCTGAAGAAGCATTAAACCGCATGCTCAATGACATTAAAGTCACATTCAAAGATTTACTTAATATTCCTGGCCGAATAGGTGGACATTTACGTGATAATGAATGGTTAATGAGCATCAAACAACGCCTGAGCATTCCAGGCGGAGCATGTGAATTTGATTTACCGTCCTATCATTATTGGCTAAGTATAGCGTCAGAAGTGCGTCATCATGATTTTAATGAATGGATCACTCCATTATTACCTATACGCAGCAGTTCTAATATCGTATTAAAGCTGCTGAGAAACAGCGGAAGAACTTTTCGCCATACGGCATACCAAGGTTTATTTCAACAGACTGATTCTAGTCATTTAGCACATCTGCTGCGTCTGAAAATCGATAAGGAACTTCCGTGCGTTCCTGAAATCAGTGCTAATAAATATGCACTTAATATCCGTTTTATCCCGTTTGGATCAGATCAGAAAATGGGTGTCTACGAGGAAGATATTGATTTTGAGTTAACTTACTGTAATTTATAGCTATCTAAAGTAATGAAACAAACTATTGTTAATTGCCCTCAATGCGGTGAAACTATAACTTGGAGTACAACAAACCGTTATCGCCCTTTCTGCTCTGAGCGTTGCAAAATGCATGATCTAGCGCAATGGGCAACAGAATCTTATCGTATATCAGAGGCTGAACAGGAAGAGGAGCATGTGACTCTCAACAACAAATCAGATACCTTTAGTTAATTCTGCATTTTTGTAGTCGCGAATAAGCTCAAATTATGACGTTCATTTGTCTACCCAAACATCTCGTAACATGGCGATACCATGCCCACCCTGTTGCAGGGCAATAGCCAAATCCGTCTGAACCAAGCCACCAAGCGCATAGACAGGTAAAGAATAATCACGTATCAATGAAGAAAATTTTTGCCAGCCTAATGTAGTTAATCCGGGATGGCTTACAGTTGGTAAGACGGGTCCTAATACCACAAAATCCACCCCGATGCGCTCTGCCTGATAAAGTTCCTCAGCATTATGACAAGAAGCTCCACACCAATTTACATCAGGGCGGCTAGATAGCGACATTAACTGTGCAGAAGTTAAATGCACACCATCCGCACCCAATTCCCGAGATAGCAAAATATCGCTATTGATGACTACCTTAGCCTCGAAGGTATGCGCGCGCCTGATAATTTCGCTTGCTAACCAGCAAAACCTATCACTTGCCAGCGATTTTTCACGAATCTGCAAAAACTTCAAGCCCTGCTGCAAAGCATGCTCAAGCTTATGTAGCATAGCTTCTTCACCTAACTCTGATGCATTGGTAATCGCATAAATGGGTGGTAAAGCAAGTCCGCGCATCACCGGAAAGTTAGCCGGCAACAAAGGTGTGACTGACAGGTTATCGACCGTTTGCCAGGATAACAGCTGTCTCTCGCGTCCGAATGGTTCTCCATACCAATCAACCACTCGGTAAAAATGCAAACGAACCGTTGCATGCGCATAAGTAAATACCCGTGTAATCCAGGGATAAGCTTGCTTGATCTGGATGCCGAGCTCTTCTTGCAACTCCCGGCCAAGTGCTTGCAAGGCAGATTCACCCGCTTCAATTTTCCCACCAGGAAATTCCCAATAACCAGCATAAGGCTTTCCTTCCGGTCTGCTTGTTAGCAGAAAATGACCATTTGGTCGAATGATGACTGCCGCAGCCACTTCAACAAATGGAATAAATTGAGTCATGAAATTGCTTGCCTACAAATTACAACGAGTTGTTTTGAGAAAGACGATGAAACTTATATTTGCCAGTCCAATCTCGTGCAAATTGCCAAGCTACTCGTCCACTTCGGGAGCCACGCGTAAGCGCCCATCGCAGCGCCTCTTCCCGTGCCAGTGCAGTCATTTTTCTGATACCGTAAAAAGCAAGCCAGTAACGAACAATCTCCAGGTATTGTGCTTGATCAAAAGGATAAAACGAAAGCCATATGCCAAAACGCTCTGACAATGAAATTTTTTCCTCAATAGTCTCATTGGGGTGAATATCTCCGTCGAGATGGCGCGTCTCAAGATTATCCCGCATAGCCTCAGGCATCAGGTGTCGACGATTGGAAGTCGCATAAACAAGCACATTATCAGATGCCATCTCAATTGAGCCATCCAAAACAACTTTTAGTGCTTTATAACCTGGTTCATCGCTTTCAAATGACAAATCATCGCAGTACAAAATAAAACGCTCTGGTCGCTGAAAAACTCGCTCAACAATATCATGCAAATCAATGAGATCATGTTTTTCTACCTCGATTAGCCGCAACCCCTTGTTTGCGTATTTGTTCAACAACGCTTTCACCAAAGAAGATTTTCCGGTACCTCGTGATCCAGTCAATAAAACGTTATTAGCGGGGTAGCCCAGGACAAACTGATACGTATTTTGATCGATCAGCTGCTTTTGTTCATCAATGCCATGTAATGCATCAAGTACGATGTTATGAGGATGGGTAACTGGCTGAAGATATCCAGCATTTGCTTGCTTGCGCCATCGGAATGCTATCGCAGAATCAAGATCGGCATCTCGCTGCTTAGCAGGAAGCACGTTTTCGATACGGATAAGCAGTGCATCTAACCGTTCGTAGAATAAATCAAGCTCATTCATAACAAATCAGCTCCGATAATCTGCATTGATTTTCACATAGTCGTAAGAAAAATCACACGTCCATATTTTAGTTGCAGCTACGCCACGATTTAATACCACTCGCACCGTGATTTCAGATTGCTTCATCACACGCTGACCATCCTCCTCACAATAGCTTTTGGCTCTGCCACCATGTTCTGCAACCAAAACTTCATTCAGGTAAAGCTGAATATTGTTGACATCGAGATCGTCTATGCCAGCGTAACCAATCGCAGCAAGTATCCTCCCTAGATTAGGATCAGATGCAAAGAAAGCCGTCTTGACTAATGGCGAGTGAGCAATTGCATAAGCGACCTGAGAGCATTCTTCCAGCGTGCTTCCTTTTTCCACCTGCACCGTAATAAATTTAGTCGCACCTTCCCCATCTCGTACAATCATCTGAGCCAACCTTACAGCCACCTCCGTAATTGCATTTTGCAGTAAGCTAAACTCCGGGCTTTCCCGATCAATACTCTGCGAGTGATTTGCCTTGCCAGTTGCTATCAATAGCAAAGCATCATTGGTGGAGGTATCACCATCTACCGTAATACGGTTAAAAGAATGATCCGCAACATGGCGCACCATCTCCTGTAACAACGATTGAGATATCTTGGCATCTGTTGCGATATATCCCAACATGGTTGCCATATTCGGATGAATCATGCCCGATCCCTTGGCAATACCCGTTATCGTGATTGTTGTGCCATGGATTTGAATCTGACTGGAAACGCCTTTGGGAACAATATCGGTCGTCATAATCGCTTGTGCGGCAGCAAACCAGTTATCACATTTAAGGTCGCTCACTGTTCGAGGCAAACCCTCAATAATTCTGTCAACTGGTAATGGCTCCATAATGACGCCTGTGGAAAACGGTAATATTTGCTGGGGCTGGCAGCCAAGCAACTTAGCCAGCGCAGTACAAGTCGCCCGTGCATGGGTAATACCTTCTTCTCCCGTACCAGCGTTAGCGTTACCGGTATTAATAACCAATGCACGAATTGAGCTGGCTACAGAGAGATGTGCCTTCGCCACTACGACTGGTGCAGCACAAAAGCGGTTCTTGGTAAAAACACCCGCTACTTTTACATTTTCATCAAGCGCAATAACCAAGAGATCTTTCCGATCAGGTCGTTTGATTTCTGCTTCAGTAATACCCAGAGATACGCCCTGAATCGGTAACAATTGTTGAGGTAACAAGGGAGGAATATTAACCGGCATATAATAAAATTATTAAAAAATACATTATCGTAACTTATCTTCGGCTGGAGGTTTCAACAATCTGAAATCAGGCTATTTGGTACCTTATGCCATACCCGGTAAAATTAAGTAAAATTACTTATAAAAAAGGAGAAGTATGAATTTTGACAAGGAACTCGATGTACGTGGACTAGTTTGTCCATTACCCATACTACGCACCAAAAAATCTCTAACAGATATGACTCACGGACAAATACTGAAAATTGTCGCTACTGATCCCGCTTCTATCATTGATTTTCAAGTCTTTGCCGAACAAACGGGTAACCAACTATTATCTTCAGCTGAAACAAGCGGTGAATTTTTATTTTACTTAAAAAAGAAATAACTCATTTCACCAGATAAATAAGCTGATCCATGGAAAAATAACGATCAATGCCAATAATTAAGAAGGATAAAGAAGACCATTCCACCATTTATGTCAAGAGTTCTCACCGATAAGAGCGTTACCCTACGCGAACAAAATATTCGTAAAATCAAATGGATGCATCAAAAAGAGACTTGAATATTTAATGGTACAATCTAAGCATGCAGCAAATTTCTTCACAAGCTCCAGTTATCTTCTGCAATTCGATTTAATGCCCGGCAACTGTCATACGCTCTATCAGCAGCGACCCACATTGCTTGGAGCCATGAACTATTCTATCGCTCCCCACCCCCACTATTCCATGCAGCATTTCTTTTAAATTGCCAGCGATAGTAATTTCCTCAACTGGATAACATAGCTCACCATTTTCTACCCAGAAACCGGTAGCACCTCGTGAATAATCTCCTGTTACTCCATTCACACCCTGACCGAGTAATTCTGTTACTAACAACCCTTTGTTCATTTTTTTTAGCAAATCAGGAAACGACAGGGGTGTGGAATTTTCCACAATCAGATTATGATTGCCTCCTGCATTACCGGTCGTACACAAACCAAGCTTACGTGCCGAATAGCTACCGAGAAAATACCCTTGCACAATCCCGTTCTCAACCACGTTTCGTTCATGCGTCGCTACGCCTTCATCATCAAACGCACAGCTTGCCAGCCCCTTCTTAATATGAGGCAATTCACGTATTCGAATATCCGGCGAGAATACTTGTTTCCCCAAACTATCCAGCAAGAATGATGATTTACGGTAAAGGCTGGCTCCGCTAACAGCTTGAATAAAATGCCCGATCAGACTCGAGGCAATTGATGCCTCAAATAATACGGGTACTTCACAGGTAGCAATTTTTTTCGCACCCAAACGAGCCACAGCACGCTTTCCCGCTTTTTTGCCCACATCATTGAGGGATTCTAGATCAGCTGCATCACGCGCCACGGTATACCAGTAATCGCGCTGCATAGCATCACGCTCTGTTGCAATTACTGCACAGCTAATACTGTGTCGCGAAAGAGGATATCCTCCCATGAAACCATAACTATTCGCGTATACGAACTGAGAAGAATTAATCGAAACAGTTGCTCCTTCCGAGTTGGTAATGCGCTTATCGATTGCAAATGCCGCTGTTTCGCAACCTTGCGCAAGCTCAATTGCTTGTTCGACTGACAACTCCCACGGATGATACAAATCGAGATCAGGAAACGAAGTTGCCAGCAACTTCGCATCAGCCAATCCTGCACAATCATCTGCGGCGGTATGTCGTGCAATAGAAAGTGCAGCCGCTACCGTATCACCGATGGCTTTTGGGGAGAAATCTGAGGTACTTGCATGACCACGATTTTGACCAATGTATACTGTCACAGACAATCCCTTGTCTCGCGTGTGCTCAATAGTTTCCACAGTACTTTGTCGAACTGTGACATTCAAACCACAACCATCAGATACATTGGCTTCACATGCACTGGCACCCCCTTTCTGGGCGTGGTCCAGAATATCGCGTGCAATCTGCTGAAGTACTCCAAAGGGATAAGAAAAATGTTGAGATGACGAGATATCATTATTCATATAATTAACTTTATGAAAATCAACTCACAATGAAGTCAATATAATCGTTTTAAGGTAAATTTAATAAGATTAGTACTCAAAGAGCGATATGATAACAGCTTCTCGTTATTGCATTACATAGCTAGCCATGCAAAATAACCTAAAACATGATTCTGAAGAGGAATCTCCGCTCAGCAAGACACGCCGCAAACGTGCCATGCACGCATTGCAGGATATCGGCGAGCAGTTGGTTGCGCTTGATCCCCAACAAATAGCTGAGCTTGATTTACCAGAAATACTCAGGGACGCCCTCTTTGAGGCTAAACGTATCACCAAGCATGAAGCACGTCGGCGCCAGCTCCAATATATTGGCAAGCTGATGCGAGAAATTGACGTAGCGCCCATTCAGGAGAAAATTAATGCGAGGCAAAATGCAAGCTTACACCATACTGCATGGTTACATCTTCTGGAGCGATGGCGCGAGCGTCTTCTAGCGGATGAGGCAGCTTTTACTGAATTTGGACAACAATATCCCGACGCTGATTTACAACGTTTGCGAGTACTCGTTCGCAATACTACCAAAGAGAAACTTGCAGGAAAACCTCCTAAAAACTTCCGCGCCCTGTTTCAGGAATTACGCGCGATCATTCCTGAAAAAGTACCTTCAAATTGATCTCAAAAGATAAGCGGGAATAATCGCAGATAATCGATATAAGCTATCTCATTAATCGATAGATTCGCCTATCAGGTAAGCCAGAAACTTTTGGCGTGTTTCTTTGGAAGTGTCCCTGAATAATCGATACAGTGCATGTTGATCAGGGTCCTGTAGATTCATCTCTATCCCCCATAACGGCGCAATGGTCGTGGGTAAATTTGAGTAACGTACGTCAACCAGAAGATCAGGATACTCAGGCTGAATAGCAACAAAACCAGCAGAAAAAACGGTAAAACGAGAAATATCCTTTGCTAAAGTTGAATCCTTAGGCAGTTGATCCAGAAACTGATCGATCGTGAATTTTTTGATGGATTCTCCTGGATAGATGCGAGGTTGCGAAAACAGGCCAACCCGAATCGCATCGACATAGAATTTTCCTTCTGTTTCATAAATTGAACGCCACAATACCAAATTGGCCAAAGTCGGTTTAACCAACAACTGCTCAGCGACATGGCCTCTGGAAGCAACCAGAGCTACAGCAGTTGCTTCTGCGCGTTGTAACTGTACCCAGCCAAGCACAAGATAAAGAGTTGCGATGATTAAGCCAATTTTTGCAGCCATGACTGCCTTCTTCTTGTAAGCGCAAATGACTGCGATCAGCAGTATCAAGGTAAAAATGGGATCAACGACAGAAACAATATTAAACGCAACCCGTTCCTCGCTGACTGGCCAGAATAAATGGGTACCGTAGCTGGTCAATGCATCTAGCACACCGCTTAAGCTATAACCCAAAAAGCAGAACAGGTATAGGCGTCCAAAAGATAGCCGCTTCCGAAGAAATGGCCACAGAATAAGCGCCGCAATCAAGCCACCGAACGGAACAAAGAAGATGGAATGCGTAAAATGGCGATGAAATTCCACAGTTAATAAAGGATCATTGGCTGACTGAATCAGAATATCCGCATCTGCAAGTAATCCAGCAAAAAAACCAACGCCTGTAGCTAAACGCGTTTCATTTTGCCGCATACTTGACTGAGCAAGACTGGCACCCAACAATCCTTGAGTAAGTAGATCCATACTTAACAAATATTTACAAAAAGACGGATAGTTAGTTTAGCTTATTTGATCGATAAATGAACGTTGAAGCTTCCGAATAAATTTACGCAAAACCAATTGTACCGTCTGCCTTCCAGGTACCGGCAAAATATCCGAGTTAAAGTGGTATTGAGCATGCTTCTACTGAAGCCATCGTGGTCGCGGATAAGTTTAGGGTATTATTTCGAGGAATAGCGTACGATTGTTAAGAAAGTGAAAATGGGGATATAGAAAGCTGCAGTAACCTGCAGCACACTTTCTATAAAAAGGTTTTTTTAATGAGAACAACACCACGCCATCGTTAGGTACTACTGATTCAGTTATATCACTGCTAATAGTTGCAGGTCATAATACTCGCACCCTTTGCTAATGAGTACTTTACAAGTATGGTGTGCTTCCATAGTAAAACTCTTTGCAAACCATTTCTTTTTACATTTCCAGATCATTTGATTGACAAATAATATAGATAAAACAATATCTTATACCAGCCAAAATCCTATCGTAACCTGATTGAAAATGATCCTCCAACATCAATTAGTTACATACTACTTCTTCTGGTCGAAATTACAGCTTAAAGAGAATCTGGATTAAGTGTATCGATTCCCGCTTGCGCAATTTGTGCATCTTGATGAGACCTTACGCCACTCACGCCGATCGCGCCCACAAATTGATTACCGAGCACAATAGGCAGCCCGCCTTCAATGGGTATTGCTCCAGATAAACTTAAGTAGCGCACATGCCCTTGATTGACTTGCTCCTCCAGTATTTTAGTTGGTCTCCGAAAAGCAATGGCTGATCTGGCCTTTTGTATGGCAACTTCAATACTGCCATACTGCGTATTATCCAACCGCATCAAGTAAAGTAAATGACCTCCTTCATCAACAATAGCAATCACTACTGGCCAATTATTGCGCTTGGCCTCCGCTTCTGCAGCTGCAGCGATTTCTTTGGCGTCCTCAAGTGTCAGAAAAAGTTTGCTATTTGCCATCTCTGTTCCTCAATATAATCCTATATCCCTGCTCCACTTTCGAATATTTCATGACGCATCTGCGCTTGGGTAATATGGCTGCCAGCTGGCACGCTGCGTGTCAACCAGACGTTCCCGCCTATTGTTGAGCCATGTCCGATGGTAATACGCCCCAGGATAGTAGCCCCCGCATAAATTACAACATCATCCTCGACAATGGGATGCCGCGGTATACCTTTCACCAACGCCCCGTACTCATCTATCTGAAATCGTTTTGCACCTAATGTAACAGCCTGATACAGCCGCACATTGCGGCCTATAATGGCAGTCTCTCCAATGACTACACCCGTGCCATGATCAATAAAAAAGCTGCCACCAATCTGAGCACCTGGATGTATTTCTACTCCAGTCAGTGAGTGCGCTATTTCTGAAATCATGCGTGCAATCAGTGGCACACCGAGTCGGTGCAACTCATGCGCGAGCCGATAGTAAGTAATGGCCAAGATGCCCGGATAACATACCAATACTTCATCTACGCTGCGCGCTGCTGGATCACCTTCGTAAGCGGCAACAATATCGCTTTCCAGTAAACTGCGAATCGCAGGTAAACGCCTGGCGAATGCTTGCGTGATATCTATTGCCCGTTCACGATCTTCGTCACTAGGGTTTTCCAAACCTGAGATAAAATGTAATTCATGCTGTATTTGTACCAGCAGCGTACGTAGAGTAGTATTCAGAGTGTGCCCAACATAATGATCAACTCCCTCATCTGCAAGATCAGCCGGACCCAAGCGATTAGGAAACATCGCCGCACTCAAGCCCTCTGCAACACCAACCAGAATTTTACGTGAAGGAAGTTTGGGAGGCCTTCTATGCTTTTGTCGATTTTCCAGCGATGCTAACCGCAGGGCACGTAATTCTCCAACGATATGATCAATCTCAAGATAGGTACTTCTTAACTGGAGATCACTGATTCTATTGACGTTAGTCACTCTATATTTAACCCCTGTTCATTAAACATACCTTCGAAGAGTATACTGCTCAAATAACGTTCACCAGAGTCTGGCAAAATGACAACGATCGTTTTGCCAGCATTTTCTTGACGCTTAGCATGCCGAATAGCTGCTGCAACTGCGGCACCACAGGAAATACCAGAAAGCATCCCTTCTTCCCGCGCAAGACGGCGCGCATATAAAACAGCCTCTTCATTACTGACCTGTTCCACTTCATCTACCAGGGAAAGATCAAGGTTATCCGGCACAAAACCAGCGCCAATTCCTTGAATCTTGTGAGGCCCTGGTGTTAAAGGCTGACCCGACCGCTGCTGCGTAATAACGGGGCTGGCAGCCGGTTCAACAGCAACAGATGTAATCGCTTTACCTTTGATGTGTTTTATATATCGGGAAACGCCAGTCATCGTGCCACCTGTTCCTATTCCCGCAACAAAAATATCAATCGCACCATCAGTATCTTGCCAGATCTCAGGGCCTGTCGTTTGTTCGTGTATCGCTGGATTAGCAGGATTCTTAAATTGTTGTAACAACACAAAGCGATCAGGATCGGAAGCAACGATTTCATTGGCCTTTGCAATAGCGCCTCCCATTCCCCGCTGACCCTCTGTCAGAACCAGCTTGGCACCAAAGGCAACAAGTAATTTGCGACGTTCGGTACTCATGGTTTCCGGCATGGTCAAGGTCAATGGCATACCTCGTTCAGCAGCGACAAATGCCAAGGCAATCCCGGTATTTCCACTCGTAGGTTCTACTAACTCCTTACCAGGACCGAGCAATCCTCGACGCTCTGCATCATCGACCATTGCAGCGCCAATTCGGCATTTGACTGAATATGCTGGGTTACGCCCCTCAATCTTTGCTAGCACAGTCGCTACTGCGCCATCAGTAATCCGATTAAGACGAATTAACGGCGTTCGCCCAATTGATTGTGAATTCCTTTGATACAAATTTGACATGAGATATTCCTTTCTTTACCGCCATTGGCGTATCTACATTAATTATCTGAGTAAATATTAAATACCAACAAATATTTAGTGCGTTATTTTAGCTGGCATTGCATATTTTGTTACAGCACATCAATGACTACACTTAAAATTTATATGACATTAAATTAGGCTCAAATAATATAATGAAGCATCAAGCAGATATTAATAGAGAATATAAAAAAATGGCACGTTCCCGATAACCACTAAAGGCAATTAGCCCAGCTATATGTTACCAAAGGATGGCTAGCGTTTACCTGGAAAGTAGCATCAATCTATCTCATAAATATCTATCCTCCTTTCCTTCCTGACTGCAATTAAATCCAGCATGAAATTGCACTTACTAAACTCGCTTGAATTTCCCATGATGCGAGTTATCGCCCTAACGGCAGCTTATTTTATAGCCGGAAAGCTGGGACTAAGCATGCCCTTCATTGGTTCTAACATTACCTTGTTCTGGCCACCTACCGGAATATCACTAGCGGCTATCTTAGTATGGGGACCTTCATGCTGGATTGGCATTTTTCTCGGTGCGCTCTTAGTTAATTTAACTACGGGCGAACCTATCTTCTCCACTGCACTTGAGATCGCTATAGGCAATACTCTTGCTCCGACATTCGGGGCGCTGATGCTGAAAAGAATCATAGGATCTCAAAACATTTTTAGACGAGGTCGAAATGTAGTTATTTTTATTCTGATTACTGCTGGTTCGATGCTATTGAGCGCGACCGGTGGCACGCTCTCTCTGTACTTTAATGGCCTGCTATCAAGCGACTTAGTATTTGACGCTTGGCTAGGATGGTGGCTAGGAGACATAATCGGGGTAATGATTTTTTCCCCTCTACTGCTAGCCTGGGCAGCCAATCAAGCAAATCCTGACCTTCGTCATCCTCGACTCGGATTGGAATTCTTCCTGGTCATAAGTAGCTGTATTGCCGTAACCTGGCTGGTATTCGGTGATGCTCTGGCGCTGGGCCACCTCAAGTTATCGCTCGCCTTCTTGGTATTCCCCCCCTTGATTTGGGCAGGGTTACGCTTCAATATCATAGGCATTTCTATTGTATCTGCAGCAATTACTTTACTTGCCATCTGGGGGACCTCACAGAATCTCGGCCCTTTTTCTCAAGGCCATCCCCAGCTAGATCAGTTAGTCTTGTGTATCTTTGTGGCAACCGTTGCGCTCATCTCGCACATAATGATCGGTATTCAGGCTAGCTGGCGCCAAGCAGAGCAAGGCTTGCGTGACAGTGAATCGCGCCTGCGTATGGCACTGGCAGCATCTAACCAGGGTCTTTATGACTTCAATATGCAAACAGGAGTAGCAACTGTCAGCCCTGAATATGCTCGTATGCTGGGTTATGATCCAAAAACCTTTGAGGAAACCATTAACTATTGGCGCGATCGCCTTCATCCAGAAGATCGCGAGTCAGCCTTTCAAATTTACAAAGATTACCTCAATGGCTTACGCAAAGATTATCAGGTGGAATTTCGCCAGCTCACTCAGCAAGGTGATTGGAAATGGATACTTTCTCTGGGCAAGATGGTCGAATGGGACGACCAAGGATATCCGCTACGCATGTTGGGTACTCATACTGATATCAGTGAGCGTAAAGCTAAGGAGTTCGCTTTACGCCAAAGCGAAGCTGCACTTCGCCGTGCACAATCCCTAGCCAAACTGGGTAGCTGGCATTTAAATCTGAAAAATAATGTACTCACCTGGTCTGAGGAAGCTTTCAAAATTTTTGGAGTAAAAGATAGTACTCTCCTCAATTATGAGGACTTTCTGGCCTGTGTGGTACCAGAAGACCGGGATTGGGTTGATTGTGCCTGGCGTGCAGCCTTGCAAGGTGCGCCTTACGATATCGAACACCAAATTAACGCCAATGGAAAAATTAAATGGGTTAAAGAGCAAGCTGAGATCACATCTGATAGTAGTGGCAGAGCAATTGAAGTGCTTGGTACGGTTCAAGATATCAGCGAACGTAAATTTGCAGAAGAAGTAGTCAAGCAAGCGAAGACATTACTGCAAACAGTTATTGATGCAACCCCAGACTGGATTTTTGTCAAAGATAAACAGTATCGTTTTGTATTGGCAAATCAGTCATTTGCCAGCAGTCAAGGGCTTAAACCAGCTGAGATGATAGGTAAACCGGATACTGATTTCTGGTCTGAGCATCTGTGTTATGGTGATCCAGCTCAGGGAATCAGAGGGTTTCACACGGATGACGATGAAGCGATTGCCGGTAAAACAGTACATAACCCTGCGGATCCTGCGACGCTCGCAGATGGGCAGCTACGCTGGTTTGATACCTGGAAGCTGCCAATGCGGGATGCCAATGGTGAAGTAATTGGTGTCTTGGCGTATGCCCGTGACATCACTGATCGCTTAAATGCTGAGTTAAAATACCGAACACTGATCGAGCAAATTCCAGCGGTAACTTACATCGCTAACATCAATCCTACTGCAGATACTCTCTACGTTAGCCCACAAATCGAATCACAGCTCGGCTTTAGTGTTCAAGAATGTCTTGATGATCCACAAATGCGGATAAAACAAATTCATCCGGATGACAGGGAAAAAATCATCGCTAGCTTGTCAGCCAGCTTTATGACGGGTGAATCTTACAATTTGGAATATCGTATTTTTAAAAAGGATGGCAATATTGCCTGGGTTCGGGATGATGCCATTTTACTAAAAGATGGAGCTGGAAAACCATTATTATTTCAAGGCGTCCTGTTTGATATCACGAATCAAAGACAAACCGAAGAAAATCTAAAATCAGCCATAGAAGAACTGCGTACTTCTGAAAAGCACCAACGTGAGCTCCGCACGTTGGCGGAGCGAGAGCAAAGCCGTATGCGCGCTTTGCTCTCCGCCATGAATATCGGAATTCTGTTTGAGGATGATGAACAGAAAGTCGAGTATTTTAATCCAGCTTTTCTTCATATGTGGGATATTAGCTCCCATGAAAACTTATTGAATATACCGACCAAAACTGTGTTTGAGCGATTTACTAAGTATTTTGTACAATCCAGCCATGCAGCAAAATTTAGACGTGACGCTCTCGATACCCATGAAATTAGCGAACAGTCTGAGCTTCAACTCACTGATGGACGAATACTTACCCAGCTATCTTACCCGGTAAACGATGTTAAAGGTCGATCTATAGGGCGACTGTGGATTTATGAAGACATTACCAAGGAGCGGCAAACAGCCAAACAACTCATTTATCTTGCTGAGCGAGATCCGCTGACAGGCCTATACAACCGACATCGTTTTCAGGAAGAGCTAGATAATTTAATCGCAACTTCCTTACGCAATCAAAGCAAATTTGCATTGCTCTATTTTGATCTGGACGATTTCAAATACATTAATGATACTTTTGGTCATCGGGCAGGTGATATGGTATTAGTTCGTGCTGCCAGAGAAATCTCCAGCATTGTTCGCCATATTGAAATATTCGCACGATTAGGAGGCGATGAATTTGCTATTCTAAGTCTTATTCAACCAAAAGATGATATCAGCGCACTGCCTGTCCGTATCGTAACAGCGATCTCATCTATTCCCTTGCGTTTTCACAATACCAATATTCGTCTCACCAGCAGCGTAGGTGTAGCTATCTTCCCAGAACATGGAGAAACAGCTGAGAATCTGATCGCTCACGCCGATGCCGCCATGTATCAAGCCAAGAATCAAGGTAAAAATACCTGGACCATCTACGATCCTATACATGACACTTCTGAAGTCACGTTAAACCGAATAACTTGGCACAACCGGATAAAACAAGCTCTTGATCAAGAGCTGTTCGAAATTCATTTCCAAGGTGTATATGAAACCACTCGGAATACCCTGACGCATTTAGAATCACTCATCAGGATGCGGAACTCAAATGAATCCGATAATTTGATCATGCCGGGTCAATTCATACCAGTCGCAGAGAAAAACGGACAAATCGTTCACATAGACCAATGGGTAATAAAACGCAGTATCGAGTTACTTAGTCAGAATCCAACTATGCCACCGGTAGCGATTAATATTTCAGGCCGCACATTTGATGATCCGGCTATCTCAAACTATATCCAAAATCTGCTGACCAAATTTAATGTGGATCCCAGGCGCCTTATTATAGAGCTGACCGAGACTGTGGCGGTGTCAGACATCCAGGATGCCCAACGCTTTATTGAAGCAATTCGACAATCTGGTTGCCAAGTTTGTCTGGATGATTTTGGTAGCGGTTTTGCCACTTTTGGCTATCTGAAATATCTGGATGTAGAAATAATAAAAATAGATGGTTTATTTATTCGCGATCTCCCTAAGAATCGGGATAATCAGATTATCGTTAAAGCTATGGTAGAAGTGGCACACGGACTCGGAAAGATGACAGTAGCAGAATTTGTTGAAGATGCTGCCACATTGAGCATGATCAAAAGCATGGGCATCGACTTCGCACAGGGATATTACTTTGGGCGCCCGACAGCACAAATTCCCAACAAATAACAAAATTCACAATCTTCTTATCGTGCAAACTTCCGCACCACAGCCATAAATTCATCAATAGCAGCATCACCGTTACCAGACTGAATGGCCGACTGCATACAATCATGCGTATGGTTTTCAAGTAATTGCATGGCCACCGCATCCAGGGCAGACTGCAGGGCTGAAACCTGATTCAGGATATCGACACAATAGCGATCCTCCGTAATCATTTTGGCTACACCGCGTACCTGACCTTCAATGCGGTTAAGGCGTTTTATTAACGCCTCCTTATTGGGTTGTATCACGTGATCGGGCACGTGGCATAACTCTTTTTTGTTATTAGATAATGGTTTCAAAACCTGCTTCCTCGATTGCCTGTTTAAACTGATCGATACCGGTGATAGCCGCGTCGTACTCGATGGTAACCTGAGCATCCTCCAGTGAGACTTCCGCGCCACTCACTCCCGGAATCTTTTCCAGCACATTTTTAATACTTCTAACACAGCCCATACAGGTCATGCCTTTGATATTGATGATGGTTGTTTGCATCTAATGACTCCTCTTTATATTAGTTAATTTAGGTACCTGGCTGCCATCGCTTAAGCAGCAGTGAGTTACTGACGACCGACACCGAACTCATGGCCATGGCGGCTCCCGCGATAATCGGGCTAAGCATGCCAATGGCAGCCAATGGAATACCGAGCACATTGTAGATAAAGGCAAAGAACAGGTTTTGGCGAATTTTGCCCAAAGTCGCACGGGAAAGTGAAATCGCATCGGCCACGCTCATCAAATCATTATTCATCAGCGTAATGTCCGCTGCTTCGATCGCCACATCAGATCCCGCGCCAACGGCAAAACTTACGTCAGCTGCAGCCAGCGCAGGAGCATCGTTAATGCCATCCCCTACCATAGCGGTGAATTGTCCACTTGCTATTAATTTGGTCACTTCGGTTGCTTTGTCTTGGGGCAAGACTTCGGCGCGATAGTGGTTAATACCTGCTTGTTTAGCAATGGCAGCTGCGGTAGCCACATTATCGCCAGTCAACATGACGACTTGAATGCCCATTGCCTGCAATCGCTGGACGGCCTGCGCGGAAGTACGCCGTAACCGGTCAGCGATGGCGAGATAACCGAGTACCTGCCACACCCCGTCTGAATGCACAGTTACTCCAATCACAGTCTTGCCTTCAGCCTGAAGTGCTGCCAAGCGAGATTGGTCAAGGGTTGCGCCATACGCTTGTAGAAATTTTGGCGAGCCCAGTAAATATTCAGCGTCACTGATACGAGCCATAACGCCACTTCCAGTTACCGCTGTAAAATTACTCATCGCCTGAGGCTGGATAGCCATGCTAGCTGTGTACTCGAGCACGGCTTTTGCGAGTGGATGCTCTGACCCTTGTTCCAGGGTAGCAGCTATCTGTAATAATGCTTGTTCTGTGACTGGGCCTGCCGGAACGACATCAGTAACAACAGGCCTCCCTTCCGTGAGGGTGCCTGTCTTGTCTACAATCAAAACCTGAATTTTTTCAGCATGCTCAAGCGCGGCAGCATTTTTCACGAGCACACCCACTTGAGCACCGCGCCCAGTACCCACCATAATGGCTGTGGGCGTCGCTAATCCCAGTGCGCATGGACATGCAATGACCAGCACTGCAACCGCATTGATCAGCGACAATACGAAATTCCCCATCAACCACCACGTTAATACCAGGGTCAGGATACTGATGACCACGACTACCGGCACAAATATTCCTGAAATGGTGTCAGCCATACGCTGGATCGGCGCCTTGGAACCCTGTGCTTCCTCTACCAGGCGAATAATGGCGGCAAGCTGCGTATGCGCCCCCACGCTAGTGGCACGGCACTTCAGTAGCCCTTGTTGATTTTGAGTGGCTGCAAATACTTTGGCACCGACCTGTTTAGTTACCGGCAGACTCTCTCCTGTCAGCATCGCTTCGTTCACACTGGATGTACCTTCGATCACAACCCCATCTACAGGCAAATTCTCGCCGGGCCGCACAATAAAAACATCGCCTACTTTAAGGGTATCGACATCGACTTCGATAATTTCACCCTCACGCTCAACCCGGGCGATTTTGGGTTGCAGCTTAATCAATTCTTCAATGGCAGCAGAAGTTCTGCTTTTTGCGCGAGCCTCCATCAACTTACCTAACAATACCAGCGTAATGATGGCGACACTTGCCTCGAAATAAACGTGCTGATCCAGTGCGGAAAGGGTAACGGCTACACTGAAGAAATAAGCCATGCTGGTGCCCAATGCGATCAACACATCCATATTGGCTCCACCGCCCCGTAAGGCATGCCAGGCGCCAACGTAGAAACGTCTCCCCACCCAGAACTGCACAGGTGTTGCCAATAACCACTGCAGCCAGCGTGGCAGCAGATCAGCATGGTCTCCCGTCAACATAACACCCATTTGCAGCATAAATGGTAAGGTAAGTGCAGCGGATAACCAGAAGGTACGAAGCTCCCCCTGATAAGCTGCCAGTCGCCTGACTTTCTCTTCATTGCGACTTGCTTCACTGATCTCACTCGCACCATAGCCTGCCTTGACAACAGCCGCAATCAAATCATCCACCGTTGCCGCAGCCGGATTGAAGCTGACATGAGCAACTTCTGTCGCTAGATTAACGGTGGCTGTAACACCAGGAATTTTATTCAACGCTTGTTCAATGCGCCCACTGCATGCCGCGCACGTCATGCCGCTGATCCGCAGTTGTATTGTCGGAGGAATAACATGAAAGCCAGCTTTCTCAATCGAGTGAATCAGATCTTCAGCATGCGTTGCGGCATCATCAAACTCTATTATCGCTTTCTCGCTGGCAAAATTTACTGCCGCATGCACACCCGGTAATTTGTTGAGATTCTTTTCAATTCGCGCCGCACAAGCCGCACAAGTCATCCCTTCTATCGGCAGCTCAATGTGTTTATGTGTAAGCGTACTCACCTTGCCCCTCCTTACTTTTTATTGCAGAAATGAGCTTATCGTATACCCCTACAGGGTATAAGTCAATATACTATAGAGAAGCTAGCAATAATAGAAATGAATGAAGCAGGAGCTGTTAAACGGTTTATTTCTGTCTTTTTATTTCTGCTTTTTTAGCAATCAGTACAGCTGCACGGAACCGAACATTACTGCTGATCGGGACATTGTCCATGCTCGCCTATATCAGCTATTTTACTTATGGACATTTCCGCAATACGCTTGGTTAACCATTAGTTCTGATCATACGTGGTGCAGCTTTTATCACTATCGGTTCGATCGCCATGAAAATTAATAGCCGGCATATGCGCGAAACAATCTAAAGAATATTTCTGGATTAGATCGATCCAGCAAAGTGGGAATATCTATATTTTATTGATTGAATGGCATGTAATCTTAATAATCAGATGCAATATCTGATTGCCTCAATTCGATTGATGAAATAACCTCCAGAAGCAGCCTCAGAATGATGGATTTGTTATAAGGAATTAACATGGAGCTTAATTTAGAACTTGCCAACTTCAAGATTAATCCCGACACACAGGTAAATTTATCCGAGCGGCCAACCAGAATTAAGCCACTCTATTCATCCAAAAAACACCACCAGGAACTTTTAAATAAATTACATGAAGAACTGGGCACTCTCCAGGATATGCTTTATGCGCACAATCGCTATGCGATGTTACTCATTTTTCAGGGCATGGATTCAGCAGGCAAAGGAAGCATCATCAAACATGTGATGACTGGTATCAATCCACAAGGATGTCAGGTATTCAGTTTTCAGCAACCCACTGCTGAGGATCTTGATCATGATTTTCTATGGCGAAGCAACAATCGCCTCCCTGAAAGAGGGCGTATCGGTATTTTCGATCGGTCTTATTACGAAGAAGTAACCGCAGTTCGCGTCATGCCAGGGTTACTGGCGCAGCAACATTTACCCATGGAGTTTCTCGACCCAGCAAAAATCTGGCAGGAACGTTTCCAGGATATTATCAACCTAGAAAGCTACTTACATCGCAATGGGATTCGCATTGTCAAATTTTTTCTTCATTTATCAAAAGAAGAACAACGACAACGCTTGCTTGCACGCATTGACGAGCCAAAAAAGAACTGGAAAATCAGCCGTGCTGATATGGAAGCCCGTCAACACTGGGATTCTTTTCAAATAGCCTATGCTGAATGCCTGGGCGCTACCAGTAGCGAGCATTCACCCTGGTATATCATACCAGCAGACGACAAACGCAATGCCCAATTGCTCGTATCCAAAATTATCAGGAATACAATGAAAATGCTCCAGATTAGCTATCCCATTACTACTGAAGCTCATCGCAAAGAATTGGCAGAGATCAGGGATGCTTTGGAAAAGGAACAATTTGCCCATTGATTAAGTAGATAACCGTACAACAGAGCCGTTGATCCCCCTCATAAAATAGACGTGCATTCTTACTTAACCACCCTGCCTTCAGACAGACTGAATAACTACATTAAAGTAAACAATTTTTTCTTTGCAAACCGTTAAAACAGAATTAACAGATACTTTTTTCTCAGCAACTCTCTGCTTAAGTAATTTCAAAAATTACCGCTAACATCATGCAAAAAATCTGGAGTAAACAAGCTTAACTTGTTGACTTCTCTTCTTTACGTTTAGCCCTACGCGCGATTTCCACCTTAAGTTCCTCAAGGAAATCCATATTGGTTTTGCGCTGCTTCTCACTCTTGTACCAGCTGTAGCAGGTGACTACGCCCAGTATGATCAAGATAATACTCATCGCAGTAATACCATCAAAGAAAATAAATACCACACCGGTTGAAATTGCTATGGCTCCAAGCACTGCAGTCAATAGCCCCATGCGATTCCCCCAGCTTGAGGTGGCATGCTTGAGGCACCATACATCGAGCTTATCGCGTGTTGAAGAAAGCTCTTCATCAGTCCATTTTTTAATATCCATGATTTTCTGAATACCCTTTCTTTTATCTATATCAGTTTATTTATCTTATACTTAATATGTTTAACTTTACGTGACAGCATCATTAGGGTCAATGATCAAGTTATGACGCTTTAATCTATTGTTGGTAATGATAGTGATTTACACCTCCATTTTTATAAATCTTCTAAATAAGCTCAAAATATATCAGTTCTCTCTTAGTAATTTTGGCCGATATATGGTACAAAGCCAAGTTACTATAAATTGGTTTAAGTTTTATCGATATTGCATGAGTAGTCTATTAGAAGGTGGTACGAGGTTTTTCTATTTCTACATTAAAAATACCCCGATTACTAAAATTCGAGCACTTCAAGCAGTCTTTTTTATTATTGGAATATTTTGCTTACTTCCCGCAACTGCTAAGGATGTCACTTCAATTAATGCTCAAGCATTGCGCAATCAGCTTGATAAGCTTCCTACTGCATCGAGCAAAATTGATGTGGCTATTTTAAAACACTTTTATGCAATGCGCGATTATCATCCCGCTTGGGTACAGGCTGACAATCTATCACCCGGATTTGATATAGCAATAGCATTCATTGCAACTGCCGAACAGGAAGGCCTGGATAGCAAAGATTATAAGCTTGAACAATTATTACACTTACGTAAACAAAGTAACGAGGACTCTATTCTACTTGAGATCGAGTTACGCACTACTCAAGCAATCTTGATGCTCGCTAGAGATTTACGCAAGGGTCGTCTGATAGCCTCAGAAGTTGACCCTGATTGGCATATTCAACAGCAGATATTCGATCCAGCAGCTTACTTGCAAAACGCTATTGCTTCTGGAAATTTAAAATCATCTCTAGAAGATTTACCTCCTAAATCCAAGGGCTATCAGCTGATGAAACAGGCTTTAGCCAAATATCGTGAGCTGGTAGCACGCGGCATCAATTGGACCATTATTCCGGAAGCACCCCTGATTCGACCCAATATGAATCACTCGATTATTCCACTACTTCGCTCCCGAATTGCGCAAGCTTTTGCCATGCTCGGCAATCCTGACTATGATATCGCTCCGAGTAAAAGCGAAAAATATGATGAGGAATTGGTAAAGGCGGTCAAAGTATTTCAAGAGCAGCATGGACTGAATGCTGATGGGGTTATCGGACCTAATACACGGGCAGCACTAAATAAAACACCTGAGCAGAAAATCAGACAATTACGTATCAATATGGAACGTTTGCGATGGCTGCCAAGAGAATTAGGTGATCGTTACTTATTGGTCAATGTTGCTGGATTTCGTCTGGTTGCTATTGAGGATGAGAAGCATGTTTTAGATATGCGTATTATCGTAGGACGCGATTATCGTTCAACGCCCAGTTTTAATAGCCTCATTTCTCACCTTATCCTGAATCCATACTGGAATGTTCCAAACAGTATTGCGCGTAAAGATTTACTACCTAAACAACAAAATAATCCTAATTTTTTTACTTCACAAAGAATAAGAGTTTATGTAAACCATGATGGTCATTCCGAAGCAGTTAATCCAGATTTGATTAACTGGCATGCAGCAGGCAAAAATTTTCCTTATGTGTTAAGGCAAGATCCAGGAGAGAAAAATGCGTTAGGCACTATAAAATTTATGTTTCCGAACCCTTTCAACATATACCTACATGATACCCCTTCTAAACAATTGTTTCAGAAAGATGTTCGAATGTTTAGTTCGGGCTGTATCCGCTTAGAAAAGCCATTGCAATTAGCTGGGTTTGTTTTGAATCAACCCAATGCAGTGACTGATATCGTTGACAAAATAAAAAGCGGTAAAACAATTACAGTTAATTTACCCAAACGCTTACCCATCTATTTAATCTATCTCACGACATGGGTTGACAATTCAAACAATATTTATTTCGCATCAGATACTTATGGGCGTGATAAGCGAATTCTAGAGCATGTTCGCTGGTAAGCAATAATATCTTTTCTAAATAAAACCTTGATATCTTACGGGAGGACTCGCAGTGTTTTTACAGGGAGCTAATAATGATAATAATCAACTAACAGAACTGGATGTTAGTCGGCGCTTTTTTATTAAAACAGGGTTAAGCGCCTGCACGTTGCTAGCGTTACCAGCAGCAGCCTATGCCAGTAAGCCAAAAACAACAGTTAAACAATTGGCGTTGCTTAATTTGCATACAGGCGAAAGAGTAAAATCTGTTTACTGGGAAAAAGGCCGTTATATTTCCAGCTCACTAAGAGATATTGAAAAAATACTGCGCGATCATCGTACCGGGAAAACGCATATAATTGATCTTCGATTACTCGACATATTACAATTTCTGTATAGTCGAATGGGTGCAAGGAAAGAATTCCAAGTTATTTCTGGCTATCGCTCACCCGAAACCAACAAAATGCTTGCCTTGCAAAATCATGGCGTAGCAAAGCAGAGTCTGCATATGCAAGGTAGGGCAATCGACATTCGATTACCTGAATTTTCCCTCGCTGATTTGAGAAAAGCGGCTTTATCGTTAAAAGTAGGTGGCGTTGGATATTATCCCAACTCCAACTTTATCCATCTTGATACAGGGAATGTGCGCTATTGGTAAGACAATGCTCTGTAGTATAGCTGAATTGATCTTTGCGATGCGCTAAGAGAAAGAAACGATAAACAACTCATGAAGGAAGCACAACAAATACAATTTATGCTGGAAGCCATTAGTCTCTCAGCTTATGGAATGATCCATAATGAGGGCGGGCCGTTTGGTTGTGTAATTGTCAAAAATAACTCAATTATTGGAAGAGGTAGCAATAAAGTAATCTTGATGAATGATCCTACTGCTCATGCTGAAATCATCGCAATAAGAGATGCATGCCAGCATTTAGGTACTTTTCAGCTTGATGGGTGCCAAATCTATACTTCCTGCGAACCTTGTCCGATGTGTCTGGGTGCTATCTATTGGGCTCACCCAGAAAAAGTATATTATGCCTGTACCCGAAAGGATGCAGCCCAAATCGGATTCGACGATCAATTTATTTATGAAGAAATGATGTCTGATTTGCCACATCGTAAGATTCCAATGGAGCAAATACTACGACCAGAATCATTGAAAGTCTTTTCAGGTTGGTTAGAAAAAGCAGATAAGATAATTTACTAAAATAAGAATAAAGCACAAACAGGGCCGTTGGGAACAGTGGAAACTCATTATTCTCAAATCGATTTTCCTAATTTCCAGCATATTACGGTGCTGACTGACCTGCGTAAACAATTTCCAGTATCGCGCCATGGCCGCCGCCATTCACGCTCTGTATTGCAAATTCTCATGGATGGTGAATTCGCAGAGACTAAGTAATTGTCAATGCTAATCTCAATCCAGTCAGCAGTAAATTGAGGGTGAAGATCAATCCTGATGAAACTGCGTATATTTGCAGATTAGTTCTCGTCTACAAATGAAATGAATGAACGATGGTATAGCATATATAAAAATTCGGAATGTGCAGCCATCAGAGATACAAGTGCTCGTCAATTATCCTTAGTTGCAGATCTCATGATCAATGAAAAGAGTATGCTGGGCTATATTAAAACTTTACCTAACGTATAATGCTAACGGATTAATAAATAAAATATAGATTCTATAGATACACCCCCAATCAGCTATCGAAGCGGAATAGTAGAATATGAAATTTCAAGATTTGGATATCTATTGTTAACAACCATTTCCAATGCTTTTCTTGCAAGCGATGAGTCTACTGTTGGACCAATCTTTATTGAAATAATAGGAAGTATTCTTTCATGATCGTTGTCTTTGTCACCTCGCATGCCGATTTCTACAAAAGGAATAATACCGAGACTGCTGCTCCTAAATTTAATTTGATTTGAATAAGTCTTTTCAGTTGGGAAATATACAAGCCTCCATTCCTGCTCCTCATAAAATGATGGATGTTTAAAAAATGCAGCATATCTTTTTACTTCTTCCTCAAAAACCTGAGCATGAGCATTGGTAAGAAATGTTGCACTGTCAAAATTCATACCTTCAGTATTTCTCTTCAGAGAAACCGTTACAGCTTCCAGAAGCTTGTTGAGAATCTGTTTTTGTTCTTTTTGAGAGTAAATTACTTTACAAAGTCTAAAACCATAAGTCGGATGATTGAGTGAAGTGGTCCCCAAAAACTGTACAGATTGTTAAGCTCTGACAAAATTAAAAAGGAGCTTAATGACGATGAGTAAGAAGCGCACTCAATATTCGAGTGAATTCAAAGCAAAACTAGCGCTGGCAGCGATACGCGGTGATGAAACTGTCCCGCAGTTGGCAGCG
>NZ_FNPJ01000080.1 GCF_900107265.1 Nitrosomonas sp. Nm33
GCAACACGATACGACAAACTAAAGAGAAATTATGAAAGTATGGTTGCCATGGCATGCGGGTATCTGTGGCTACCTGTGTGAAATGTCAACAGACCGTAGGTTTTTCACTGCTGGACATGAAAAACTATCTGGAAAGACGTGGCTACCAGTCCGACGGATTCAAAATAAATCTAGATCAATTAATAACCGCTAACAGTCCCGCTATTACTATTATCAATACAGAAGGTTATTTACATTTCGTGATTATTAAGGGTGTCACTGCACAAAATGTCCTAGTAGGTGACCCCGCAAAAGGCGTCAGTATCATACCGCGCGACAAATTTGAAAAAATATGGGAAAACGGAATTCTGTTTTTAATCCATGCTGATAAAGGTAGTGGAAGTGGTAATTTTCAAAGCGAAAGTGAGTGGAATGCTCGACTGGCACCGCTGAGTAATGGAATCGATCGCAGCAGTTTAGCTGAATACCATATTTTGATGCGTGGTCAAGTACCAGGTGCTTTTGATTTTTAATTACATGAGATTATTAAAATGAACATCAATCAATTAAGCATTCAGCGAAAAATATTGAAGGTTCTATCCTTATCAGCCATGCTTGTGAGCTC
The DNA here is from genome assembly GCF_900107265.1 of Nitrosomonas sp. Nm33. Taxonomy (GTDB): domain Bacteria; phylum Pseudomonadota; class Gammaproteobacteria; order Burkholderiales; family Nitrosomonadaceae; genus Nitrosomonas. Next base: position 605 of record NZ_FNPJ01000080.1, read on the forward strand.
AAGTTTTGCCTCTCCAGCATTGGCAGATGAAGCATTAAACAAGCCAGTTTCCAATGACCTCTATGCTAATTGGATTCGAGCAACCGACGATGAGTTAGCACAATTAAGAGGTGGATTTACCCTCCCAAATGGAATGATCATAAATTTTAGCTTGGAAAGAATGATTCTCTCAAATGATGCACAATTATTTTCTTCCTTTTTTCAGTTTCCTGAAAATGCTGTTTTGTTACAGCATGGTGACCATAACCTCGCTCCAGACTCAATAGGTTCAACTTTGGGTACTGTGATTCAGAATAGTTTAGATGACCAGGCAATCAAGACTATCAATCAAATTAACATCGAAATAGGTAATTTGCAGAATTTGCAATTAAACCATAATCACACAGGTATCGATTTTATTTTGCCTAATTTACGCTAACAGCATCCCGCTATTATGTTTCAGCTGGATACGAAATTCTGTCTAATAAAGAAAAGCTCTTTTTGTACCTGCAAATAATTGGCTTATTTATTTTTTAAATGCCATTACATTTTCTATTCAATCTATTTTGCATATTAATAATTTATATCTTCTTAAGATGAGCAATGTAAAAATTTTGTAGCTAGCTTTGATTAAACCCCGTCAAGTACTCATTACTAAAGGGAGGAAGCTTTTGATAACAAACGACTATCCCAGATATTTATCATACATCTGCTTTATTTGCTTAATTTTCATCATTTTAAAAATGAAAAAAGAAACAAATAAAGCTAGAAAAAAGTATAGCTATCAAAATTTACGTTTACTTGGAAAAGCCAAACCCTTTATTTTGATCTTTAGTCTTTTTTTCGTAAATGGAAGTTTTGCTGAAACAAACCAGAATCCGGTCTTATTACAGCAATATAAACAGCTTCTTGCTGAGCAGGAAAAAAAGTATGAAAGACAACGCCAATTACTTGACGAGCAGGGCAAGGAACTAGAGCGTTTAAGAAAACAGCTGGATACGCTTTCTGCACAACCCTCAAGCACATCGGCTGAACCAAGTCCACCACCCAGTTCACCTCCACAAAAGACTGCAGCAACCGAAGAAAAACCTGTATCACCGAACCCATCACCCTCTGGACCTGTTGGTCAAGCACCGCCCAAATCAGAAGAGCACAGACCTCCCGAAATGCCCAGGCTGAGTGAAACAGTAGGCGGGGTTTTAACCAGAAAAGGAAATATTGTTGTTGAACCTGCCCTGGCATATTCTTTTTCTGATAACAATCGCGTCTTTCTGGATGCGTTTACTTTTATACCGGCAATTGCAGTGGGGCTTATCGATATTCGTGACATTACTCGGCATAGTCTTTTTGCTAGCCTTGGAGTCCGCTATGGGGCAACTAATCGTCTGGAATTTGAAGCCAGAATTCCTTATGTGTATCGAGCTGATATCCAGCGCTCCCGCCCTGTAAGTATTGGTTCTGCTATCAATGAAACGTTTGACGCTACCGGAAATAATATCGGTGATGTTGAGCTTACAGCCCGTTATCAGCTTACTGATGGTGCTGGTGGTTGGCCCATTCTGGTTGCTAATATGGTATCAACGATGCCTACAGGAACAAGTCCCTTTAAAATCGATTTAGTACAATCACAAGAAGTGCCTGGTGCCGCATTCCCTACAGAAGTCCCAACGGGAGCAGGTTTTTTTAGTTTCCAGCCAAGTATTACTGCGCTTTACCCAACCGATCCCGCAGTATTCTTCGGCAATATCCAATACACCTATACCACGAATGCAAGCGGAAATGGTAATAAAGTCGATCCGGGCGATGCAGTAGGGATCACTTTTGGCATGGCATTTAACATTAATGAACGATCATCCTTTAACTTAGGCTACTCTCATCGACATTTCTTTAATACTCGGGTTAATCATCATAAAATCGGAGGTAGTGCGCTGGACATTGGGCAATTGCTACTAGGTTACGCATTTAGATATACCCAAAAAACTAACTTCAATTTATCCGTGGGGATAGGTGCGACAGATAATGCTCAAGATGTAAGCCTTACTTTCCGAGTACCGATAACTTTTTAATTTCGGCATGAGTAGCAGTTCCTGAGTATATCTCAGTTTTTTAATTTTCTTTTCCAGAATATGGAAAAATCGGTGATATCGCTTAGTTAACCCCGAATCTCGCTCATGAGATTCCTGGGAAGGATAGAAACTGGCTTCCTGCAAAATTGACCAATCTGCCGGTCTATCGGCTGCAAGCCAGGCAATACCGCGTGCGGTCGCTTCTACCGATACCGGTCGATGAACCGTAAAACCGGATAAATTAGCCAGTTTCTGACATTAGTGCATTCGATTGCGCGACAAAGTGTCACTTGCGATGCTATTTCCATCAAGATCGACTAACTGTAGCTCTGGACCTTCCTGTCACCAGGGTGATCCCAATCCACTGATACTGTTCAAAAACAACGGTGGATCATGAATCACTATTAATCCCTGTTCAAGCTGAGAGTACAAATCAGTAATGTGCCAATTTGCACGAGCCCAATCCAACGCGCTGCCTGCATTGTTGACAGTTCCCTCCAGCGTATAACCGGTTTGTTCAGCAGCGCTATCGGCTATTCCACTCAGCAATCTGGGATGACGATATAACATTTGGCCGGTTGGTTGCAGGATAAACGCACCGGTTCCGATATTGATCAATATTCTGCTTTCTGCAAATGCAGTGGTAGCAAAAAGTGCTGCGGTTTGATCGCCGTTAACTGCCATCAAAGGAATAGAGTAGCCGGTCAAGTGGCCATATTCATGACAGATAGGGCAACACAGGGGCAGAATCGATTGTGGAATACCAAACAATTGCATCAACCAGGGATCCCAGTTGCAATCCGCAAGATTCCATAACCCCAATATTGCACGAAGGGAAGTGGCAATTCCATGATAATTCTTTATAATTCAGTTATCTACGCTGAATAAAGAAAAGGAATTGCCAGTGACAAAGTGTACCCAGGAATCATTTAATTTTCCAGATGTAAGGAAGCGTACTGTTGAAGTAAATTTCCAGGGTGGAGATATTACTTCAGATGGTGGTGTCATGTTATTACGCCAGGTAGATAAATGCATTGGGCTGAGCAAGACTGTTGCTCAGGCACTGGAAGATATTCGTCGGCAGGCAAGTTGCAAGCATGATAGTTTGGCTCTATTGCGCCAACGGGTTTATGCATTGGCGTGTGGCTATGAAGACCTCAATGATCATCAGCAATTACGCCATGATTTGGCGATTCAATCAGCTGTTGAACGCGAAGAAGTATTGGCGAGCAGTTCCACCTTGTGTCGCTGGGAGAATCAGGCGAGCCGACAAACGGCCTGGCATATTCATCAAGTGATAATCGACCGATTTATGGCTTCATTCGAACAGCCACCCAAAGAACTAATTCCGGATTTTGATCCCACCGATGATGCGGTCCATGGCAAACAGGAAGGCCGCTTCTTTCATGGGTACTATGATCATTACTGCTTTTTGCCGCTGTATGTATTTTGTCAAGATCAACTGCTGGTAAGCTACCTGCGGCCAAGCAATATCGATGGGGCAAAACATGCCTGGGCTATTCTGTCATTGCTGGTAAAACGGTTCAGGTAAAGCTGGCCTGAAGTTTGTATCATTCTTCGAGGTGACAGTGGTTTTTGCCGCCGCAGAATGCTGGCATGGTGTGAGCGACATGATGTGGGCTACATCGTGGGTATCGCCCAAAACAAGCGATTGAATGAGATCAGCGTGCAATAGCAGCGAGCGGCAGAGAAGCAGTATGCTGCATCAAATGAAAAAGTACGCTGGTTTGGCGAATTTCAATATGCTGCAAAGAGCTGGAAATGGACGCGGCGCATCATCGTTAAAATCGAACATACTGAGAAAGGCAGTAATCCACGATATGTGGTTACCAATCTGACAGGCAAACCGCAGTTCCTCTATGATAAGCTTTATTGCGCACGCGGTGAAATGGAAAACCGTATTAAGGAACAACAACTTGATCTGTTTGCAGACCGCACCAGTTGCCATCGGTGGTGGTCAAATCAATTTCGTTTGCTCCTGTCTTCCCTGGCTTACATTCTGCTGGAAACCATACGGCGCATTGCATTACATGGTACAGATCCGGCCCAGGCTTATGTGAGCACATTACGCCTCAAACTGATCAAAATCGGTGCCGTCGTCCTACGCAATACCCGCCGAATTCGCTTTTTACTTGCAAGTAGCTGTCCTTACCAAAAACTGTTCTTCCAAATCGCAGAAAGACTTGCTTCTGGATAACGCATTTCCAGGATTATGAACCGCCGTTTACCGCATAAAATAGCTATGCGGTGGATGCGCTACGCTCGTCAACAGAGAAAAACCTCTTTTCTGTCACAATTTCCACCAAAATACACAGAAAAACACATTCCATAACAACAAATTCTGAATAGAAATCCAATTTGCCCACTTGAAAAATGAATTTCTGGCAAATTCGCTCTTATTTTTGATGCTCGTGCAATATCCGGGATAACAGTGAGCGCGCAGCATTGGCATGATCAATGACAAAAGGAGCTTGTTCCAGCAGATGAAAGAGTAAAAAGCTTGCCAAAGGACCCAGCGCAAGACGAGATTGTTGCTCCGTTCTAATGACTGAAGGGAGTGTTTGTCTGAGCCATTACAATTTACTCACGCCATAATGTGGTGAAAGACGTAGCCCTGTACGTTGCACGATAGCTTGCTTGTGTGAACTAAATGAAGTTAGCCAAGCTACTGCACGGCGGTCTTGCCAACTGAGCATAGAACTTAAGGCCTGGCCGGTTTCTCGATCCCAGGCGACCACACCTGAACGCTGCATGGCAAGACCTGCTCGTTTGATCATGAGCGAATGTTTGCTAGCGTAACGCACAGACTCAGCGACAACCTGCCGGACAGAGCTTAAGATTTCATCGGGACTCTGCTCCACCTCCATCGGGTTACGCTGATATATCGCAATTTTCCGGGTAAATGTTGCGACTGCCTCCCCTTTCTCGTTAAATAACAGAGCACGTGTCATATGCGTACCCTGATCGATAGCCAAAGTATGAAAATTGGACATCACTTGGTATTCTCTTATGGAGATTCAAGCATCAATCTGGAAACATCCGCTTTGGGCGTGCGATCAGGTAATGTTGGCATAATGGTATGCAGCACTTTTTGTGCAGTTGCACGACACACTGTCAGCTTGCCACCATAGATGCTGACGAGACGTGGGCTCTGAGGCGAATCACACTGCAAATGAATTTCTCGGGAGCGACGAAAAGCAGCCCCTTGACTCGCGGGCAGCACGCGCAAACCAGAAAATTTTTCTCTGACGACCCTATTTCTTTCTGGAAAATAATGATGAAAGCAATCTAATAAATAAGTCTCTTCCGTAACTAATGGATATGATTCTTCCGGATCGCCATTAAATAGAGTTTCGGTCGTCCCTAGCAGGGTATGCTGATACCATGGCAGCACGAAGACTGCTCTTCGATCTGCAGGAGACTCCAGATAATAGCACCCCCTGTTTAGACAACCTTCCAGCACCAGATGGGTTCCTTGCACCAAATCAATTGGGTATTCCACTGGCAGAGGATCGATCCGATGCAGTACCTTGTTAACCCATGGACCGGCAGCATTCACCAGCACTGCTGCCCTGCAGTAATTTATTCTGTCTCCTTGCAGATAGTCAATTTCACACATTGATGAAGAGAGGGTGGCATGAATGAATTCAGCAGGACACAGCAATTCTGCCCCCAATGACTGCGCAGAATGCATCAGTGCCTGTGTCAGAAGCCGATCATCAGTCTGAGCATCCCAGTATTGAAAAACTTGCTTTAATCCCTCAGTTGTCAGGCCGTCCAGTTGTTCCCATTCCGATTTGGGAACAGAGCGAAAACGCGCTGAACTGCCCCCACCAGCCAGCAAGGCATACAGACTGAGGCCAGCACGTATTATCAGCGAGCTGCGAGATGTTTCCCGATAAACCGGAATATAAAATGGGCTCAATCTGACTAGGGAAGGCGCTAACCTCAGCCACTCAGATCGCTCCCGCAAGCTTTCATGGACGAGTGAAAAATGGCCATTTTCCAGGTAGCGTAGACCACCGTGAATCAATTTACTGGAACGGCTGGAAGTAGCGGCAGCCAGTGCGGTTTTTTCCAGCACCAGAACGGTGTAGCCACGTGCTGCGGCAGCCTGCGCCACAGCGGCACCCTGAATCCCGCCACCCACGATAACAATGTCATAGTGATTAAAGGCAGGCATTTCTTTTTAGGATCGGATGTTGTAACAATGTGCCAATGGTATCGGTTTCAATCAGAGGAATTCCCTCATCCGCATACTTGAGTACCGTGCGACTATCATTGACCGTATAGATAACCCATTGTCAAGAACCTTGCCATCGTCTCTCAGTTCTCTGTGGCAAACGTTTGGTGTTACAAAACAGAAATTCTGGTGTCAGTTGCTGGGCGATAGCCGCATGTTCTTGATCCGATTTAGGGATGACCCAGCCAATCCGCTCAGCGCCTTGCTTCCTTGCAAACGCTACTGCTTGTGAATCAAATGAAATCAAGACACATTGCTTGATGTATGGATAAATGACTTCAAGAATGACATCCATTGTTGTCGCCAAACCAAATCTAGCAAGGCTTTCCGATTTTATTTCGACAAATGCGGTTACCCTTGGCCGCTCCTGTAAGAGCTGACAGAAAGCGTTCAAATCAGACAATGGCTCTGTTTCTGGTGGGCTAGTAAGATTAAAACCCGGGTAAGGTACTGAAAGCGTATTAATGACTTCATCGTCAAGCTGAGTCAACCAGTGATCACTACCTGTCAAGCGTCTGAGATGATCATCATGGCATAAGTAAGGGGTTCGGCGAGCACTTAACTGGATATCGATCTCGACAAAACATGCTCCAGCCAGCATCGCAGCCTTAAGCCCAGCGAGACTATTCTCGGGATAGCGCGCAGGATAACCACGATGAGCGATGAGATAAGGAATATTTTGTTCAGTCATAGGCTAGGTTTTCCTGCAAATAATGTAGATCAGAGTCTACTCTGCATTTTAAATCATAGCGATCAATCAAGATTTGACTGCAAAAATAGATGATAAAATCCATAAAATAATATAGAAATTTATGAACTCGCTGGGAAAAATAATGCGTAAATTTGCTATCAGTTTCAATATGCTCCTTCCTGCCATATTGGCAGCTCTTCTTTTCATACCCTATACAATAAATTTTCTTGCACACGCTATGGTTGGAGAAAAACAGTTTCCTCCCATCATCATGATGAAATTACCCGTTGAAAGTACGGCTGTCGCGTTACCTGCAGAAGTAGTGCAATTCACGCCTTTTGATATTACGCTTCAACTGGATAGTGATGCGTTAGCAAAACGCATCAATGACATTGTAGCCAAGTCTCCCCATGGTGTTGCCATGCAGGGTATTAGCGGCAAGGTGCTTTCCAGCATGCAAGCAGAAATTGTCGGGAACGGGTTTCATATTGACAATCCAGGGCCACAAGTGCAGCTTTTTTCCGCTCGTGGCAAAACGCTCTGGTCCTGGAAAATCACCCCTTTATCACCGAATCGTCAAGCACTCACGCTCCGGCTTCATCTGAAAGCCATTGATAGCAGACAGGAAAGCCAACAAATTGTTGATCTCGCTGAGATACAATCCTTTGTACAAAAAAATCCGACTGAATGGATGAAACGATATGGGATCTGGTTTATAGCAGCAGGCTTGTTAGCAATAGGAATCTGGCGAAGAATGCGCCGATCTTAAAAAAATAGAAAATATATAATACGCAAGTAATACTGATCAGAATCATTACAACGCGATCTGGTCCAATTTATTTAATATATTTACATTCCCTGATAATATCCTAAAAACCGTAGTTGACCACTTAATTGGGGGACTAAGCGCATGATATATAGAGGCATCTCAGAGATTTTCTCATTCGCCAAAATGGTGAGGCCGCTACGAGGTGCATCGTATGTCGCTCCAGGCGCGAATGCGGCGTTGCTCTTCATTGCAGGGGGCAGCCCTGCGGCCTCATCGCGCCTTGCCTCGCACCTGGATCACCACACGCTCCACCCCGTTCAACTACGGTTTTTAGGATTATCAGTGTTACCATCAGTATCAAATAGGATACTTTTATGATATTCATCAAATGGGCGCTGTTCATTATTTTATTAATAGCCATTGCAATAGCACTGGCAGTGCTGGCAGGTCAGTTTGGTATGCTCAAAGGAACGGCGCCGACTGATCTAGGTGTCCATGATGGCAGGCTTAAACCGCCTGCCATGACGCCCAATAGTATATCCAGCCAGGCAGCACTTTATCCCGATCATCCACAACTTCTTTACGCCAGCATCGAACCTTTGCCGATTATCGACGATGCAACGACTACATTAGCCCGCATACGCAGTATTGTCAAAAGCATGGAAGGCGCAAAAATCATCAAAAGCAATGAGGATTACCTCTATGTCCAATTTACCACCAAAATCATGAGATTCGTGGATGATGCCGAATTCTGGTTTGATCCAGTTGACAATGTAATTCAAGTGCGCTCAGCTTCTCGCTTAGGGAAAAGTGATTTATCCGTGAATCGCAAACGAATTGAAGCAATACGCGCACAGCTTCAATCGTCCTAATAACGGCAAACGGTGGGTGAAATGGCTCGTCGAGTTAATCTGATTCGCTGGCTCCTGCTCGCGCTGCTTTTTCTGGTGCTAGGGTTGGCAGGCGCATTCTGGCTGCTATTACAAGGCAGCTTGCCAAAATATAATGGAGAAGCGCATATTTCTGGTCTTTCCGCACCAGTAGTAATCGAGCGGGATGCGTTGGGAAGTGTAACCGTACACGCGCAGGATCGTCTTGATCTCGCTAGAGCCCTCGGTTATGTTCACGCTCAAGAGCGTTTTTTTGAAATGGATCTTATGCGCCGTAGTGCCGCAGGAGAGCTGGCTGAGTTATTTGGTGCGGCAGCGCTGCCAGCCGATCGTAAAGCACGGGGACATCGTATGCGCGCCCGTGCCACAGCAATGTTGACCGAGCTACCTGAAAACCAGCGCCGCTTGATTGATGCTTATCGTGATGGCGTAAATGAAGGTTTGGCTGCACTGGCAGTGCGTCCTTTTCCCTATCTGCTGACACGCGCTCAACCGCACACCTGGCACAGTGAAGACACTTTACTAGTGGTCATATCGATGTATTTTACTTTGCAAGAATCAACGTTTCAGCGTGAGCTGCAACTTTCCACATTGCGTGCCGGTTTACCCGAAACTGTTTACCAATTTTTAACCGCAAGCGGGGGTGAATGGGATGCACCGCTGGTCGGTGCTCCTTTTAAGTGGCCACAACCTCCTTCCAGCGAAGAACTCGATTTGCGCAAACATGGTCCCGACCTGAAGCGCAATTTACAGCATCATAGGAATGATCAGCATGATGAAGCGCCAGGTAGCAACAGTTTCGCAGTAGCCGGTTCACTGGCTGGGAATGCTGCGCTGATAGCCAATGATATGCATCTCCCGTTACGGACGCCGAGCTTATGGTTCCGCACGCGCATCATTTATCCACATTCCCAACGACCCGATAGCTTCATTGATACCAGTGGCGTGAGTTTGCCCGGCACACCTGCGATTGTTGCAGGTTCCAATCGCCATATTGCCTGGAGTTTTACCAACAGCTACGGTGACACAGCTGACTGGGTACGGGTAATGATTGATCCAGCAGATCCATCACGTTATCGTAGTATCAAGGGCTGGAAACCAGTCACAGTCCACCGTGAAACACTGCATATACGTGGCGCACCAGACGAAACGATTGAGGTTCGCGAAACCGAATGGGGACCGATACTGGCAAGCGATTATGATGGCACACCGCTGGCGCTGGTCTGGGCTGCCTATCAGGTAGGTTCGGTCAATCTGGATCTGATCGAGCTCGAACAAGTGGAAACAGTAGACAAGGCTATTGTAGTTGCCCAGCATGCAGGTATTCCCGCACAAAATTTCATTGTTGGGGATCGCGATGGTAATATCGCGTGGACAATCGCGGGACGCATCCCATTACGTAAGGGGCATTACAATCCAAGCGAACCAGCGGACTGGAGTGAAGGAAATATCGGCTGGCATGGTTGGCTCGAAGCAGCAAAATATCCAGTGATCAGCAATCCACAGGAGCAGCGCCTGTGGAGTGGTAATGGACGAATGGTCGATGGCGTCATGTTCGAACATCTTGGTGATGGTGGCTATGAACTCGGCGCACGCGCCCAGCAGATCCGTGACAATTTGCAGAAAATTGAACATTTCACACCCATTGATTTTTTCTTGATTCAGTTAGATGACCGCGCCTTGTTTCTTTCTCGCTGGCGGCAATTGCTTGAACGAACATTAGATCAGGTGCCTTCCTCTACCTGGCGTACAGAAATGCAAAAAGCACTACATGATTGGGATGGTCATGCCTCTATCAACTCTGCCGCCTACCGTATAGTGCGTACGTTTCGTCAAGAAGTCATCGGTAACATTCTGGATAATTTTGCTGCTGAAGTACGACGTCATCATCCAGATTTCTTATTCCCACGACTAGCTCAGATCGAACATGCCGTTTGGATGTTAATTGAGCAACGCCCTCTGCATCTGTTATCACCGGAATACGCCAATTGGAATCAACTGCTTGAAGCTTGTGCACAACGTATTGCTGTCGAGATGCAGGCTCAACCAGGTGGGATCTCTGCGCGCACGTGGGGTGAACAGAACACTGCAAAGATCCAGCATCCATTAAGTCGTGTACTGCCAGGATTTATCGCTCAGTGGCTAGATATGCCCCATGATCCACTACCGGGTGATAGTTATATGCCACGCATCCAGTCACCCAATTTTGGTGCTTCACAGCGTTTTGTGGTTGCGCCGGGCGAGGAAGAGCAAGGCTATTTTTCGATGCCTGGAGGACAAAGCGGACACCCGCTCTCACCCTACTACGGCAGCGGTCATGCTGATTGGGTAGCTGGCAAGGCCACGGCGTTTTTGCCTGGACTGCCTGAACGCACACTCTCTTTACTACCACTCAAAATCAGCCAATAACTTTATTGTTCGTATTAATTATTAAGCCTGGAGGAGATCCCAATGAAAAAGATTTATGCGCTTGTATTGTGCCTGAGTGTAACTACAGTCATGGCTAAAGATATTGATGAACGTAAAATAATCTCACTCAACGAAATGCAGCGCAATCACATTCTGACCGAGATGCGTGCCTTGCTGCTTGGAACACAGCAGATACTCCAAGCGCTTTCGGAAGAGGATATGATGGCAGTCGCTCGCCACGCCCGTATGCTGGGCATGGACATGACGCATAAGGGAGAGAATCATTTACGTTCCGTGCTACCGAAGGATTTCATGCAGCTTGGCATGTCAGTACACCAAAGTTTTGATCAAATTGCAGCCGATGCAGAAACCTTGAAAAATCCCAAGCATACCCTGCTCCAGTTAAGCACTACCATGCAACACTGTGTCACCTGCCATGCTTCCTATCAGATCGGAACGACCCAGCTACCCGCCGAGGCTGAAGCCCACCCTGCTCATCATAAACATCATTGATAGAAATCGGGCGACATGGCTACTGTTTCTGACAAAAATACGCTGCCTGATAAAATCAACTTGCGTGAAGCATGGCTGTTCTGGTTTAAACTGGGCTGGATCAGTTTCGGCGGACCAGCAGGACAGATTGCCATCATGCACACGGAATTGGTTGAGCGGCGACACTGGATCAGTGAAAGGCGTTTTCTGCATGCGCTCAATTACTGCATGGTATTACCTGGTCCAGAAGCCCAGCAGCTCGCGACCTATATCGGTTGGCTCATGCATAGAACCTGGGGCGGCATCGTCGCGGGCGTATTGTTTGTTTTGCCGTCGCTCATCATCCTGATTGTCTTATCCTAGCTCTACCTTGCTTTTGGTCATATCTCCCTCGTGGCCGGACTGTTTTATGGTATCAAGCCTGCAGTAACCGCTATCGTTCTGCAAGCCGCCTATCGAATTGGATTGCGTACACTCAAGAATCCTGGATTATGGGCTATCGCTGTTGCTTCCTTTGTCGCCATAGCAATTTTCCAAGTACCATTCCCGGCGATTCTGCTGACTGCCGCGCTAATCGGCTATATCGGGGGATATAGCATAACCAGATAATTTTGATTATAATGCAAGGATGGCATATTCATTGGATTTTCGCCGTAAAGTGTTATCTGTTCGAGAGAAAGAAGGACTTACGATAGCCGAGGTGGCAGCGCGGTTTGATGTGGGTATAGCAAGCGTTGTTCGCTGGATCAAGCATGTTGATCGCAAACCTCAAGGGTTTCGCAAACGCAAGATTGATCTTGATGTATTGCGGCAGGATATTCTCGATTATCCCGATGCCTATCAGTACGAGCGAGCAAAACGTTTGGGCGTGGCGCAGAA
>NZ_FNPJ01000009.1 GCF_900107265.1 Nitrosomonas sp. Nm33
CCAGGCCAAAACAATCAGAAAAAAGGAAGGATGCTCCATCGAGCAGCTCTTTACCGCTTATGCACTTTAAATCATTTTATATGGGATCAGCTATACCGAATCGGTCGGGTTGCACGGTGATGCGCTTAAAATAAAACTTTCCGCCCCAGCTGTTGAAGGTAAGGCAAATAAAGCGTTATTAAAATTTCTTGCTGAACGTTTCCAGGTACCATTGCGGCAGGTGTCCCTCAAGCAGGGAGCGCAATCTCGCTACAAGATAGTTGAAATCTATCAACCTTCTATGGGGATACAAGTACTTTTAGCAGATGATTGTTTAAAATAGGTTGTATCGATATCCGCTTATTGCTATTTGCCGAATGACGTAGGACGTGGTCGGCGTGACCATGTGGTTCGTGATCACCATATTGCCCGTCTGATTCAAGGCAAATGGACATCCCCTTCAGCACTTAGCCAGGAAGGTTGGTCGATTGATGGATGCCCGGTTAATGGTCCGGCATTAGCAGCCCGTAGAGATCATATTGTAGCAAGCTGGTTTACTGCGGAGGGAAGTCGTCCACGAGTGCGTGCTGCATTTTCCAGCGGCAACACATTGCAGTTTGATCAATAACTTTGAGGTGGACGATATCAAGCCTTCCGGCAGAATAAAGGTTGAGTGGTTAAATAATCACACGGCACTGGTCATGTGGTTAGCTGCAATGAATAGCGTGACCAGAAAAGCAAGTCTTGTTGCACGTAAAATATTTACAGATGGAATGATGGGACCGATAAAACAGTTGATTGACATCAGCCCAGGGCGGGATAGCGGTATTCCACAGCTGGTTAAAAATGATTCTGGATTTTTGCTAGCCTGGACGAGCGCAGCACCTAGTTATAGTGTGCAAACTGTGCAGTTCGAACTGGAATGCTGGAATAGTAAAAGATTGGAAGGCTCTTTCCTGCAAGGAGTCAGTATCATATAGCCATACATTATCATCCTGCGCTTTTTTCTACAAAAAATTCCTACCAATCCGTTTTTTTGCTTAGTATTTTATGTTTGAGTAAAGGTTAAGTAAAAAAGCTTATTCGTATGCCATTTATATCATTGAATGGTTTAATTTGCACTTTGTCGGCAAGCAAACAAAGTATCGTTTTCTTCATATATAAAAGATTTGCAATCGAATAAAAAATCAGTGGAATATTTGGATTGATGGCAGAATGCGTATAAATGGAATGGTTATTTATTTAATTTTAGAGGAGAAAATGTAGGATGAAGTATAAGAGTATTGAGGAATTCAGGAATTATGTTTCTGAACGTAACCCTGGTCAACCGGAGTACATGCAAGCTGTTACTGAGGTTATTGAGAGTTTATGGCCTTTTATTACCCGCAATCCCCGTTATGCTGAACATGGCTTACTGGATAGAATTGTTGAGCCAGAACGCATAATTATATTCCGTGTTTCCTGGGTCGATGATAGCGGTGAAGTAAGAGTTAATCGTGGTTACCGTATACAACATAACTCAGCGATTGGTCCATATAAAGGGGGTATTCGTTTCCATCCCTCAGTCAATCTATCCATTCTCAAGTTTTTAGCGTTTGAACAAACGTTTAAGAATGCTTTGACGACTTTACCCATGGGAGGCGGTAAAGGGGGCTCAGATTTCGATCCTAAAGGGAGAAGTCCCGGTGAAATCATGCGTTTTTGTCAGGCTTTTGTGAGCGAATTATTTCGTCACATTGGTGCTGATACGGATGTTCCTGCAGGCGATATCGGTGTTGGTGGTCGAGAAGTTGGTTACATGGCAGGCATGGTTAAAAAATTGACTAATCATTCAGATTGTGTATTTACTGGTAAAGGAATCAGTTTTGGCGGCTCATTGGTTCGCCCAGAAGCTACAGGTTATGGTACAGTTTATTTTGTTGATGAAATGCTTAGATACGTCGGTCAATCATTAGATGGCCTTCGCGTTGCCGTGTCAGGGTCAGGTAATGTAGCGCAATATGCAGTAGAAAAGGCAATAACCTTTGGTGCAAAAGTAGTGACTATTTCAGATTCGAGTGGAACGGTAGTTGATGAGGCAGGGTTCACACCTGAAAAGCTCGCTATCCTGTCAGAAGTAAAAAATGTTCTTTATGGCCGTGTGAACGAGTATGCTGAGAGAATAGGAGCTAAGTTTCTTCCAGGAGAAAAACCATGGCATGTGCCTGTAGATGTTGCCTTGCCGTGTGCGACACAGAATGAAATCAGTGAAGACGACGCGGCATTTTTGATTAAAAATGGTGTGATCTGTGTGGCAGAAGGTGCAAATATGCCTTGTACCGCTGGTGCTGTGAAGCGTTTCGAGCATGCTAAAGTTTTATTTGCACCAGGTAAAGCAAGTAATGCGGGAGGGGTGGCTACATCTGGCCTGGAAATGAGTCAACAGGCAATGCGACTTTTCTGGTCACATGAGGAAGTCGATGCACGGTTACAGGAGATTATGAGAGCTATCCACCAAGCGTGTTTGCAATACGGCGAGCGGGATGATGGTCGTATCAATTATGTTGATGGTGCTAATGTAGCTGGTTTCGTTAAAGTAGCTGATGCAATGCTGGCTCAAGGGGTCATTTGAGGAATTGAGATACTAGAAATTTGATTATTTTAGTAGCAATAAAGCTATGTTGTTTCTAGTCTATGGATTATCGCAATAAGGTATTGCGATAATCCAAATCTAACTGACAAGGCCTTGATTCTCAATGATTCGTGCTCTTTTGTATTTTGGATTCAAAAGCTAATAATTCTGGCATGAGAAAATTTTTATTCAGTTTATTTCTGATCTGTTCCATGAAATCGCTTGTAGCTGGCCAAGGGGAAGATTTTTTGGCGATGCGAGAGGCTTTCAGGACAGGGGATGCCACACGTGTAACATTTTACGCAAGAAACTTGCAGAATCATGTGCTTGCACCGTATGTGGAATACTATCAATTGCGTTTATATCTGGGAACAACTGATATTGGCACAATTAGAGCATTTCTTGCGCGTCACCACGATAGCCTTGTTGCAGATAGATTGCGTGGAGACTGGTTAAGAATTCTTGGAAAAAAGCAACACTGGGCATTGTTTGCGGAAGAATATCCAAAGTTGAACAATAAAGATGATGATCTCATCTGTTACTCTCTACAGCAGCGTTTAGCTGCGAGAGATAGAGAAGCATCGGATCAAGCTCGATTACTTTGGTTTACTGAGCGTGATATGCCTGATAGCTGTACTTCCATATTCAATATATTGGTTACTACAGGGCAAATATCGTCGGAAGATATTTGGTCTCGAATCAGATTAGCACTAGAGGCAGGGAGTACGGGAGTAGCAAGGCATATTAGCCGCTATTTACCAGTTAACCAAGTGCTAAATGAGCAGAGACTCAAGGAAGTAGCCAGAGATCCGCAACGTTATCTGGAGAAATACCAGCATGATTTTAGATCCCGGGTTGATCGTGAAATTGCATTGTTTGCTCTCTCCCAGCTACTGCGTAGCGGGACGAATCAGGCTTATGCGCGCTGGCACAAAATACACAAGCAGTTTCCAGAATCCGATCAATCCTATTTTTTGAGCACTCTGGCATACCGGGCAGCCCTTAAGCAAGATCCACGAGCCCTGGGTTGGTTTCTGGATGCTGCAAACAGCAAGCAGGTTTATCCCCTTACAGAGGCTAAACTTGCCTGGAAAGCTCGGGTTGCACTTCGAGAGGGAAAATGGGATCTCGTTATGCAATGTATAGAGAGTATGCCTTCTGCTATGCAGCAAGCTGATGTATGGCGCTACTGGAAGGCGCGGTCGTTAAAAACTAAAGGCGAACTAGTCGCGGCTAATGAAATTCTTGCACCGCTTAGCCATGAGCATAGCTATTATGGGCAGATGGCAAAAGAAGAGTTGGGGGTTATGCTTAGTGAACCAGCTGCTAATTATCAATCCAGCATGCAAGAAATCAGTGATATGCAGCGGGTGCCTGGAATTCAGCGTGCACTTGCGCTGTACCAGCTCAATCTGCGCGTGGAAGCAAATCGTGAGTGGGTTTGGACAATCCGTAATTTTAATGACGAGCAATTGCTGGCTGCTGCAGAGGTAGCCTATCGCCATGGTTTATATGATCGTGCGATCAATACAGCTATCCAGACTGTATCGCAGCATAACTTCAATTTGCGTTACCTTGCACCCTACCGTGAGCAGATGAGGGAAGTATTGCGATATCAAGAGCTTGATGAAGCATTTGTGTATGGTCTGATCCGCCAGGAAAGCCGCTTTCTTTCTGATGTGAAATCAAGCGCTGGCGCCATGGGCTTAATGCAGTTAATGCCGGCCACTGCAAAATGGGTTGCAGGAAAATTGGGTATGCAGAATTTTCACAATCATCTTGTTACTGATATCAATACCAATCTCCGGTTAGGGACTTATTATTTAAAGCATGTATTAACTTTATTTAATAATCAACCGCTATTGGCTGCGGCTGCTTACAACGCAGGACCGGGTAGGGCCAAGCAGTGGCGCGATGAAATAAGGCCATTGGAAGGAGCAATTTATGCTGAAACCATCCCTTTCAACGAAACGCGTGATTATGTCAAAGTAGTCTTAAATAATTCAATGTATTATGCGAATAACTTTGGTCACCAGCCTGCACTCACATTAACACAACGATTAGGAACCGTTTCTCCTAAGCAATAATCATTCTTTTCATGAAGATTTATCGAGTAGGTGGTTCAGTACGTGATGAATTACTGGGGCTGCCGGTAAAAGATCATGATTATGTTGTTGTGGGTTCTAATCCGGAAGAAATGGTACGGCTTGGTTTCCGCCCTGTCGGTAAAGATTTTCCAGTTTTTCTTCATCCTCAAACTCAAGAGCAGTATGCATTAGCGCGTACAGAACGCAAGATTTCACGTGGCTATAAGGGTTTCGAGGTCTTTGCTTCCCCAGAGGTGACATTGCAGGAAGATTTAGTCCGGCGTGACCTGACGATTAATGCAATTGCCAAGGATCAAAATGGAAATATTATCGATCCATTTAATGGAATTGCTGATCTTGAGGCGGGTGTGTTACGTCATATCAGTCCTGCTTTTGTGGAAGATCCGGTCCGGGTGCTGCGCGTTGCCCGTTTTGCTGCACGCTTTGGTTTTCATATTGCCCCTGAGACGCTGGATTTAATGAGAGAAATGGTGCATAACGGAGAAGCTGAAGCACTCGTGCCAGAGCGGGTATGGCAGGAAATCGCACGTGGACTGATGGAACATCACCCTTCCCGGATGTTTTATGTTCTGCGTGAATGCAGTGCGTTGTCACGTATCATTCCTGAGGTTGATGCGTTATTCGGTGTTCCTCAACCAGTGCAGTCTCATCCAGAGGTTGATACCGGTGTGCATGTCATGATGGCTATTGATTATGCAGCATCACGTCAGTATTCATTAGCTGTTCGTTTTGCTGCGCTAACTCACGATCTTGGTAAGGGAACAACACCTCCAGATGAGTGGCCGCGGCATATTGGACATGAAATGCGTAGCGTAGCATTGGTGAAAGATCTGAGTGAACGTATTAGAATTCCTAAGGAAGAACGTGATTTAGCATTACTTGTTGCTCGCTTTCATGGGGATGTGCACCGCGCTGAGGAGCTACGTTCTGCAACGATTGCCGATATGTTGCAGGCAATGGATGCGTATCGTAAACCAAATCGTTTTGTAGCATTTCTCGAGGCCTGTGCTTGTGATTTTCACGGCCGTCCAGGTTATGCTGATAAACCCTATCCGCAATTTGAACGATTAATCAAAGCATTTACCGTTGCTAGAAGTGTTGACGCAGGTGCCATTGCTGCTGAACTCAAGCGCAGCGATGTGGATCCGGTTGATTTGCCTAAGTTGATCAATGCTAGGGTACGTGAGGCACGTATTGCCGAAATAACGAACTGTTTTAGCTAATTCCATTTCCAAGTCAAACATGACGCAAAGGCGAACCATAGACAGTATAAATAATACGGCAAGGGGAAACTGACAAAATCAGGTTTGATTTAGAAGTGGAATAGCCTGGAAACCGCGATCAGATGAGATAAAAACTTCCTGTTTTAATCGTCCCACGCTAGTAAGTGTTTTTACTTTGTGTATGGGTTAATAGTTCTGCTTGACCATTGGAAAGAATAAAAACACGATCAGCAGCATTGATGACTGCAGGTTGATGGGATACTGCGACAATCGTGTAATCTCGCGCTAATTTTTGCAGTGTTTCGCAAATTGTTTTTTCACTTTCGGGGTCAAGTGCACTGGTCGGTTCATCTAGCAGCAGCAAGAGGGGTTGATGAGCCAGTGCTCGAGCAATCGCAATGCGTTGACGCTGCCCACCAGAAAGCATACCCCCTCGCTCACCTACAATTGTTTGTAATCCTTCTGGAAAAGTACTGACAAAATCCCAAGCACCAGCCTGTTGTAGCGCCCGCTCCGCATCAGCAGAATTAAGTGCAGGTGCGCCCACAAGTACATTGTTGAGTATTGTGTCATGGAGTAGCACTGTATCCTGAGATACATATCCGATTAAATGTCGCCACAGTCGCAGATCAATATTATGTAATGCAACGCCATCTATGAGAATTTCGCCAGACCTAGCTTCTGCAAGTCCGCATAACAGGTCAAGTAAAGTACTTTTACCCACACCAGAAGAACCGATTACTGCAGTAAAGGTTTTAATCGGTATATCAATATTGAGGTCGTTGAAAATAGACTTCCGATCATAATCAAAGGCAATATGACGAAGGCTGATACCTTGTTGAAGGGTTGGCGCCAAAGTACCGGTTGTTCTTTCAGCAGCAGCCTGTGCCTCTTCAGACGCTGTGCGCAGCGCCCAATAAGCACTTTCTTGAACTGTCAACTGCTGGTAACGGCGTTGTATTTTATTGAGTAGACCAAGCATACGAGTTAACAAGAAAGCCATAACCATCACTTCTGGCAGAGAAAGATTCCAAACAACCAAAGCGAGATATAAGCCGCTTGCTGTCAGTGTTGCGAGTATGGGTTCCTGTAACGCAAGTAATGCAGCCCTGCTGATAACTTCTTTGCGAGTGGCTTTTTCTAGTTTACACGATTGATCATGTAGAATTGCATCAGCCACATTGTCTCGTGCCATTGCCTTTAAGGATTTCACCGAACTCAACACATCGGATAAATAGCTCAATAAATGGCGCAGTAAGTGAGTTTGCTTCGTTCCTGCCCGTCGAGTCGCACGTACCAACCGATGCAGTACGATAAACAGAATGATTCCAATAAGGAGAGAGCCGATGGTTGCCTGCCAGGAAATGAATAGTGCAACAATGACATGTACGAGGGCCACAACGGATAACGCAAGTATATCGACGCTATGCTCAAAACCGTTTGCCGCACGATAAGCTTCTGTAGCAACCGAGTTGGCTAGTGCTCCAACCGGTTGACGTAGATAATATTGCCAGCGACTGGCAAGTAACGCTTCAATGAGATTTAAGCGCAGTGCAGTTGCGACATGTGCAACGGTATAACCTACCTGTCGGTTCGTGAGAAGCAGGATCATTCCCTTGATAAGCATACCACTAACAATGATCAGCAAGATGATATCAATAGTAGGTTCAATACCGATACGTTGTAGGGCTTGAACCATGAATCGCCCCATACTGGACTCATCTGCCTCGCCCACTGCGACGGAAAGAAGCGGGAGTAACGCTGTCAGACTAAGCGCTTCGGCGACCCCTGCTAATAATAGAGCAATCAGTACGAATGCGCTGCGTCGGGGGAAAACCATAATATAGGTAAGTAATGTGCGCATAGACTGATTTCTTTGTTTTACCTAATTTTTATTTGACTGAGAGTTTGATGGTGCTGATAAATGCAGCTGCAATAGATATCAGTAATCTTAAACGTACGATGCTTCTTTCTTTGTAATAAAATGCTGATAAGAAATTATGATATTTCGTTTTAGAAATTTTATTATTTAGTTGAAATGTGACTCGGCTGATAGCAGACTCGAAAACTTATACATTTTACGTCATTATTTTATATTAGTAATTCATTTCTCATTTCGATGCTCATTGGAGGGTAATTCGATCACTCCTTCAAATACTGTGGTTGCAGGACCAGTCATAAACACGGGTTGATCTTTTCCTTCCCACTGTATCCATAAATCACCGCCATGCGTACTGACTTTGACTTTAGATGCCAGTAGACCACGTTCAATACCCGTGACCACTGCAGCGCAGGCGCCTGTGCCGCAGGCCAGTGTTTCGCCCGCTCCGCGCTCATAGACTCGCAATTTAATGTGATGATGGTCGATGATTTGCATGAAACCTGCATTGACACGTTGAGGAAAGCGGGGATGTGATTCCATCAGTCTACCATCTGTCGATACCGCGGCATCTTCGATATCGGGTACAATCTGAACAGCATGGGGGTTGCCCATGGAAACAGCACTAATTTCTATTTGTTTACCATTAACATTGAGTGTGTATGTCAAAGCACGTTTTTCGGCTAAAAAGGGAATATCTGCAGGTTCAAATCTAGGAATACCCATATTGACGGTCACTTCACCGTTTATTTCCAGTTTGGGGAAGATTAAGCCACTTGCTGTTTCAACACAAATTTCTCTCTTTTTGGTTAAGCTATGGTCATGCACAAAACGTACAAAACAGCGCGCACCATTCCCACATTGTTCTACCTCGCTACCATCCGCATTAAAAATCCGGTAACAGAAATCTGCATTGCTGGTTGCTTTTTCCACAATCAACACTTGATCGCAGCCGATTCCAAAATGGCGATCAGCTAGCCAGCGAATGTTTTCAGGGGTAAGTGAGATCGTTTGATTGATGCCATCAATGACCACAAAATCATTACCTAACCCATGCATTTTGGTAAATTTTAGTTTCATATAATTTTTTCCATTGATTGTGATTTTAATAATCCTAACGGGTTTAATCCTGCCTCATTTAGATCGAGAGGTTAGCACGGGACTATCGAGTTGATGTGCCATTACTTGCGGAAGGCAATTTCTTCTGTCAAATGGTAAAAAGTATCGTAGGCATGAAACTTTGATTCAAGGCTGCAGCCTAATTCTCCTCGAACAATGAAACAATAAAAATAAAGATACAAATAAATATACCCTTTGGAGAAATGATTAATTTTTTTTATTTAAAGTAGCATTGTGGAATTAGGAACAGTGAAAGCATATTGAGTTTATCTTACTTAAACTATTTTAATTAGGAAGAGTATTTTGATTTGTGTTTATAACCATTACATTTCTAAATTTACGATATTACTTATTAGCATAGAGATGTGCTTGCTAATGATTGTTTTTTTTCTGGGGGTCGGTGTTTATTTTCATTATTTGGAGATCTTTTTTATTGATTTGCTACTTTCTCACTTACCGGGAGCCATTGTTTTTATTTTTGTAATGATTACCTGTATGGCTGCGATGGGTATGTACCAGCTAGATTCAAGGCTGGATATTGAATCTACATTATTGCGTTTGATGCCATCATTAGCCATGGGTTTTGCAATCATGACTCTGATTTTTTATCTATTTCCGGAGCTATATCTAGGTCGTGGGCTGTTGGCGATAGTGATATTACTCGCGTTATTATTAATTCTTATAACACGTATGATCTTTTTCCGATGGCCTAATCTGGAAGTTCTTCGGTCACGTGCTCTAGTGCTTGGAACAGGAAGTGTGGCGGGAGAGCTTTTGAGTTTAGCAGAAGATAACTCAATTTTACGTAATATAGATATTGTTGGTTTTGTTCCGTTTTATGAGGAAGATCGTCATGTACCTGCTTCGGTAGTATTGTCGAAACATAGCTCATTGCCATATCTGGTTAATCAGTACGATGTTAGCGAGATAATCATTGCAACACAGGAACGGCGAGGAGGAGGATTTCCTATTCAGGAGTTATTGGAATGTAAGATGCATGGTATTGAGGTAACGGATATTGCTACCCTCTTTGAACGTGAGCGTGGTCAAATTCGTATGGATTCACTTTATCCAAGTTGGTTAGTGTTTGGTGGTGGTTTTGATCAAAGTTTTTTTAGAGCTACGATTAAGCGTATTTTTGATTTGCTTACAAGTCTACTACTTTTAATCGTAACACTACCAGTCATGTTACTGACGGTGATTTTTATTTTAATGGAAGATGGTAGACCTATTTTCTATCGGCAGGAAAAAGTGGGAAAAGGGGGGAAGACCTTCCTGGTAATTAAGTTTCGCAGTATGCAAAACGATGCGGAAAAAAGTGGTCAGCCGCAATGGGGGGTAACAGACGATCTTCGTGTTACTAAAATTGGGCAGATTATTCGGAAATTAAGGATAGATGAACTCCCTCAGATTATTAATGTGCTCAAAGGAGAAATGAGTTTAGTGGGACCTCGCCCTGAAAAGCCTTATTTCGTCGATATGCTTATTGGGGAGGTGCCCTATTACAATGTTAGGCATAGTATTAAACCTGGAATGACCGGATGGGCGCAAGTACGTTATCCGTATGCCTTTTCGGTCGAAGACGCAATCGAGAAGCTGCAATATGATCTCTACTACGTAAAGAATCACAGCTTATTTCTTGATCTCATCATACTTATAGACACTGTGGGTGTTGTTCTTTTGGGTAAAGGTGGTAGATGACAATCAAGTACTATTTCTATAATGTGGGCAACAATTACTGCGGTTAGCTATGCCACAACAGCTGTGGCTTATTTTTTCTTATTTATCCTTTTGCTGGCGAACTGGCGTGGACACTTGTATGGGACGTTGCTGTCAATTGTTTGTATAGTTTCTGCTTTTTGGGCTGCAGCTATCGCAGGCCAATTATCCTGGGGCTTTTCATCAACTTTTCTTGTAAAAATTCTTGAAATTTTGCGCAATGCAAGTTGGTCTATATTCTTGATAGCTTTACTGAATCCTTTTCAGCAGAGGAAAGAAAATTCTGTTCCTCTGAGGATAAGGTCATCCGTAGCAGCCATAATGGTGCTTTATCTTATTTTTTTCATGCTGTCTATTTTTTTTGATAGAAATAATGGCGTCGGATTTGCTCCACTTGGTCAACCCACTTCTTACAGCACCTTTCTTACAGGTGTGATAATGGCCGTAATTGGCATAGTTCTCGTTGAGCAATATTACAGAAACATGTCATCTGAACAACGCTGGAGGATAAAATTTATCTGCCTGGGGATGGGGGGTATTTTTGTATATGATTTTTACTTATTTAGCGATGCACTATTGTTTAGAAAAATAAATGTTGATATATGGGTTGCTCGAGGGTGGATAAACGCCTTGATTGTTCCTTTGATCGCACGCTCGGTTGCCCGTAATCCAAAGTGGTTTGTAGGAATTTCCATATCACGGCATATTTTGTTCTATACGTCTACCTTACTGGGCGCAGCCATATATTTGCTTATGATGGCAGCTGTCGGTTATTACCTCAGGCTTTCCGGTGGGGCTTGGGGAGGGATTCTACAGCTCACTTTTTTATTTGGCGCTGTTCTTCTTCTTATAATTTTACTATTTTCTGATACCACTCGCTCTTGGCTTAAGGTATTCATTAGCAAGCATTTTTATAGCTCTAACTATGATTACCGTGAAGAATGGTTACGTTTTACACGAACCCTTTCAGAGGGTGAATTGGAGCTAAGAGCGCGTGCAATCAAAGCGCTTGCTCAACTAGTGGAAAGTCCCGCAGGTGGATTATGGTTTAGACAGGAAAATGGAAGATATCAATTGATTGGATGTTGGAACATTTTTCTAAAAAATGAAATTGTCGAAGCTGACAACAAATTTTGTGAATTTTTAAAAGAAAAGGCGTGGGTGATTGATTTACAAGAATTTTACTCCGACCCAAGGAAATATTCAGCCTTGGTGCTACCAAATTGGTTATCTGATATTCCAAAATCTCGATTGATTGTGCCATTAATTTTGCATCAAGAATTGCTGGGATTCATTGTATTGATTGAACCTAGAAGTGCTATTAATTTAAATTGGGAAGTTAGGGATTTATTGAGGGTAGCGGGTACTCAGGCATCGAGTTACTTAGCGCAGTACGAAGCTACTAATGCACTCTCAATTGCACGTCAATTTGAATCTTTCAATCGTATGTCAACTTTTGTCGTGCATGATATCAAGAATCTAATTTTTCAATTATCTTTGTTACTTTCAAATGCTGAAAAGCATAAGGATAATCCTGAATTTCAGAAAGATATGGTTGAAACGGTGAGTTTTTCGGTAAATAAAATGAAACGGATGCTTGAAAAATTAAGCACTGAAAATCAATCTGAAAAATCGGAAATTTTTTCACTTGATCAATTATTACAGCAAATCGTGGAGAGAAAATCCTTCAATATGCCCAGGCCTACGCTTGAAATTACTCATTCAGGTTTGATGGTAAAAGCTGATTATTCTCGCCTTGAGAGAGTGATTAGTCATCTAATTCAGAATGCAATTGAAGCTACTCCTAAGAATGAGCAAGTTTGGGTTCGACTCTTAGAAAAAGATGATTCTGCTGTGATAGAAATCGAAGATACTGGGCATGGCATGAGCGAACAATTTATTCAGAAAAAGCTATTTAAACCTTTTGAGTCTACTAAAACAGCTGGTATGGGTATTGGTGTTTTTGAGAGTAAAGAATATATTAACGAACTCGGAGGGCAACTTGATGTTATTAGTCAAGAATCAGTAGGAACAACTTTCTCGATTATTTTGCCACTTTCTCAAAAAATATCAGGAAAATAAGATTATTATTTTCTAAGATTAATTGTGCTCTTTTTCTTATAGAATCTAGTTCAGTGTTTCGTTCTTTTTGATGAGTGCTAATAAACTTCATTTGATATCACGCATATTGCTCTTTGGGTGGTAATGAACATGTTGAAACGTTATACAAAAAGATGAAAGCAAGTAGTAGCCAGAAAAAATTACTCATAATTGAAGATGATCTTGGATTGCAGAAACAATTGCGCTGGAGTTTCGATAATTATGATATTTCCGTAGCTGCAGACCGAGAAAGCGCACTTGCACAAGTTCGTCGACATGAGCCTGCGGTCGTTACCATGGATCTCGGTTTGCCGCCAGATCCTGACGGTGCTTCTGAAGGATTAGCTACCTTACAACAGATACTTGCACTTGCGCCAGATACCAAAATAATCGTTTTGACAGGTAATCAGGATCATAGGAATGCCTTAAAAGCAATTGAATTGGGTGCGTATGACTTTCATCAAAAGCCTTATGATCCCAAGATGCTGAGTTTAATTGTTGATAGAGCCTTTTATTTGTATGGCTTGCAACGTGAAAATCGCAATCTGCTACTTTCTCAGTTGGATTCTCCAGTTTCTGGAATTATTACGCGTGATCCGGACATGATTAAAATGTGTCGTAACATTGAAAAAGTTGCGATCTCAGATGCTACAGTTATGTTACTAGGTGAAAGCGGCACAGGTAAAGAAGTCCTGGCTAGAGCACTTCATCAGCATAGTGCTCGCAAAGAAGGACGTTTCATAGCAATAAATTGCGCTGCTATCCCTGAGTCTCTGCTTGAGAGCGAGTTGTTTGGTTATGAGAAAGGGGCTTTCACTGGGGCAGTTAAGCAAGCACCAGGTAAAATTGAGTTAGCTCAAGGAGGCACTTTCTTTCTTGATGAAGTAGGAGATTTACCGATATCGTTGCAGGCAAAATTACTGCGTTTTCTTCAGGAGCGAGTGATTGAGCGTATTGGAGGGCGAGAAGAAATTTCCGTAGATGTACGTGTTGTCTGTGCAACTCATCAAAATCTTAAGAAGCTGATTGAAGAAGGTCGTTTTCGTGAAGATTTATTTTATCGGTTGGGTGAGATTCCCATTAAAATTCCTCCTCTTCGCAAGCGAGTAGGGGATGCAGTACTGCTGGCGCATCATTTCAAGAATAAGTTTTGCGAAAAAGAGGGACGTAATTCACTGAGCTTTAGTCAGGAAGCGTTGACTGCAATTGAGACTTACCATTGGCCAGGTAATGTTCGTGAAATGGAGAATTATATGAAGCGCATCGTTATTATGGCAGAAGGACCGCAGATTACTCCGGCTGATTTAGGATTTCAGGAGTCAGAAATTCTATCGGAACCAATGAACTTACGTGAGGTTCGTGAAAGAGAAGAATGTAAAGCCGTGGTTAGAGCGCTAGCGAAGGTAGACGGTAATATTGCAAAGGCAGCCGAGTTGCTCGGTATTAGCCGTCCAACTTTATATGATCTAATGAATCGACATGGCCTCAAATGAGTAAGCTAGAGTTATTTTAAGATAATGGATAAATTGTTTATTACTCCTTAAATTTTAAAATCCTTGCTAGGGGCTCAGTAAATCTCTTCCCTTTAGTCGAAAGATGGTATCTTGTCTGAATGAAAGATTTTTATAAGTATGGAAGCCATGTAGGGTAGGTAATACACTTCATTATATGTATTGGGGTATGGCATTTACGCGAGCTTTACTACGGTAGCATTTGTGAGCAAGAGAGTGTCAGTAGAGTATTCACAATGACGCATCTATTTCATGAATTGGTTTTTAATACTGCAAATCGCGGTGTTATTACTGAGGCGCTTGTGTATCAGCAGCAGAGATTGGATTATGCCACCCTGGCCCAAGAAATTGAACTTGCAGCAAATGCTTTGCTGGCTTTGAGATTGGGGCGAGGGGAGCGTCTTGCTATTTATCTTGAGAAAAGATTTGAAACAGTAATTGCCATGTTTGGTGCTTCCGCAGCGGGGGGTGTTTTTGTGCCAATCAACCCGTTGCTTAAAGCAGCCCAAGTAGCTTATATCCTTAAAGACTGTAATGTGAGGATATTAGTCACATCAGTTGATCGATTCAATTTACTAATATCTGTTTTATCCGAATGCCATGATCTTCATGCAGTAATCGTTGTGGGATCAGCAGAAAATTTACCAGTCATTCCAGGTATGCATGTGATTTGCTGGCAAGAAGCCATGGCCATGCCAAGATCAATCCATCCGTATCGGTGTATTGATAGTGACATGGCTGCAATCTTGTATACTTCGGGGAGTACAGGTAAGCCCAAAGGGGTAGTACTTTCCCATCGTAATCTGGTCACTGGGGCAAAAAGTGTTTCCCAATACCTAAAAAATAATCAGGATGATCGAATTCTATCAATACTACCGCTCAGTTTTGATTACGGCTTGAGTCAATTGACGACTGCTTTTTATGTTGGGGCAACCAATGTGTTGATGAATTATTTGTTGCCGCGCGATATTATCGATGAAGCAATCAACGAAAGCATCACTGGTCTTGCGGCTGTTCCTCCACTGTGGATTCAACTTGCTCAGTTAAAATGGGAAAAGGTTACATCACTGCGCTATATAACTAACTCGGGGGGAGCAATGCCCCGAGCAACGCTTGATAAACTTCGCTGTGCCCTCCCCAATACTAGTATATTTCTGATGTATGGTTTGACAGAAGCATTTCGTTCGACATTTTTGCCGCCGGAGGAGGTAGGCAAACGTCCCGACTCTATTGGCAAGGCGATACCCAACGTTGAAGTATTGGTGCTGCGCGAGGATGGTTCGCAATGTGCGCCAGGTGAGCCTGGAGAATTAGTGCATCGCGGACCATTAGTATCCATGGGCTACTGGAATGATGCTGAGAAGACAGCAAAATATTTTAGACCGCTTCTTCTATGCCAATCTGGTTTGACCATTCCAGAAATAGCTGTATGGTCGGGTGACACGGTACGTATGGATGAGGAAGGCTTTTTATATTTTATAGGTCGTTGCGATGACATGATCAAAACTTCGGGCTACCGAGTAGGCCCTGCTGAAATTGAAGAAATTATCTACTCAACGGAGTGTATTGCCGAAGCAGTGGCAATCGGTGTGCCGCACCCCACTTTGGGTCAGGCAATTATTGTGGTGGCGATACCGCTTGACGGGGTTCATTTGGATCCTGAGACATTGCTATCAGCCTGCAAACGACATCTTCCCACTTTTATGGTGCCGAGTTTAATAGAGCTACGGCAAGGGCATCTACTACGTAATCCAAATGGCAAAATTGATCGTAAAAGTATAGCTCAGGAATTTCTACATACCTTTATGCCAGTAGAAATATGACGGCTATGCGTCCAAAACATGTTCCTATGACGCAATATCCTGTGCGGGATAATTGTCTTCATATTGGGGGTATTTCTCTTATACGACTCACCCAACGAGTAGGTAAGACCCCTTTTTACGCTTATGATAGACGACTGATTACTGAACGTGTCAGTTTGTTGCGTCACTGTCTGCCCCAAGAGATTCATCTTCACTATGCGATGAAAGCCAATCCTATGCCTGCTGTTGTTCAGCATTTGGCTGGGTTAGTGGATGGCATTGACGTGGCTTCTTTCGGGGAAATGAAAGTTGCATTAGACACGATAATACCTCCCGACAGGATTAGTTTTGCAGGTCCCGGAAAAAGTGAACATGAGCTTGCTTGCGCCATTGCCGCAGGTATTGTTATTAACATGGAATCTGAGCGGGAATTGGAGCGTATCGCGACGCTAGCTGAACAAATGAGTATTTGTCCTAAGGTAGCTGTTCGAATTAATCCAGATTTTGAGCTTAAATCTTCTGGAATGAAAATGGGCGGGGGAGCAAAACAGTTTGGTATTGATGTAGAACGCGTTCCTGCTATGCTTGCTCGTATAAGCAAACTAGGATTAGATTTAGAAGGATTGCATATTTTCTGTGGATCACAGAATCTTAAAGTAGAAGCTATTCAGGATACCCATGAGAAAACGTTGCAGTTAGGTTTGCAACTTGCACAAGTCTCGCCTGTTCCGATTCGCACATTGAATATCGGAGGAGGTTTTGGGGTACCTTATTTTCCTGGTGAAAAGCCGCTCGATCTTGTTGCGGTGGGAAAGAATTTACAACATCTATTATCTGAAGTGAAACAGGAGTTGCCCGGAACTCGCTTTGTGATTGAACTGGGACGCTACATTGTAGCAGAAGCGGGTATTTATGTATGTCGTGTATTAGACAAAAAATTATCAAAAGGACAGGTGTTCCTAGTGACAGACGGAGGGTTGCATCATCATCTCGCTGCTTCAGGAAACTTTGGTCAAGTCATACGTAAAAATTATCCTGTGATTGTTGGCAACAAAGTGGAAACTTCTGAAACAGAAATTGCATCCGTAGTGGGTCCATTATGTACACCACTTGATTTGTTGGCAGACCAGATGGAATTGTCCAGGGCAGATATTGGAGACTTAATTGTCATATTCCAATCTGGTGCATATGGTCTGACAGCAAGCCCAACAGCCTTTCTAAGCCATCCTGAGCCGCTAGAAGTGTTAGTTTAATCCAGATTTTCCATACAGAGCTTTTACGCTGACGAAATGGACGCGGACCTTGACTGGTAAATCGAAAATTTTTGTCCTTTCATAATCCTTACATCCAAATCGGATACTGCACATTGTCATAGCTAAATTTAGAATGTGTTTTCGACTTTTGGCAGTGTTATAACCGATTCATGCAAAAACAAATAAACAAACGCTCTGGATAAATTTATGCAAATTCAATTTGTGTCGTTGGTCTTTGCAGGTGCTGAGGAAGATTTATGGCTCTTTCTACCTTCATTTTGTGTCAATAGTTTCAGATACTGGCTTGGTACAGGGTTTGTAATTTGCTCGCAAATTGCCTCACCATCACCTTGCATCCTGATCAAATATTCAGTTAATAATGTTGGAATATTGGTATAAATAAAAATATAAATTAGCGTGCCAATCCGCCTTTATGTTAATTAATTACTATTACCTTATATTTTATATATATTTTTTTTAGGGCTGTAGTAGATTAGCTTAGTTGATAAGCTAATTGAATAAAGATAAGTCATTGTAGATTATTAAAGAAAACACAATTCAGGTTACTGGAATATTTTGTGTTGGAAGTTACAGCGAGATCAGCAGCAGATATACTCGGAATTCAACCTAATAGTGCAGCACTATTCTATCGCAAAATACGCGAAGTAATTGTTTATCATTTGGAGCAAGAATCCCACGAAATCTTTGATGGTGTAGTGGAATTAGATGAAAGCTACTTTGGTGGTATTCGCAAGGGCAATACGTGGTCGCGGGGCTTCTGGCAAGGTTGCGGTGTTTGGTATATTGAAGCGCGGTGGCAAGGTATATACGAAGGTTGTTGGAGATACCAGGACAGAAACACTGATGCCACTGATTATTAGAAAAATAGCACCTGACAGCGTGGTTTATACAGACTGTTACCGTAGTTACAGTGCACTTGATGTGAATCATTTTTACCATGAACGGATTAACCACTCCACATTATTTTCCCAAGGTAAGAATCACATCAACGGCATCGAAAACTTTTGGAATCAGGCTAAACGCGTTTTAAGAAAATACAATCACATTCCTAAAAGATCATTTCCATTATTTCTTAAGGAATGTGAATTTAGGTTTAATTATGGAACACCTAAACAACAACTAAAAATACTGAAATATTGGACTCAAATTTAAGCTGATCTACTACAGCCCCTTTTTTATCATTCCATTTTATTTTAAATAAATATATTATTTCGTCGTATTTTTGCGACAAATTAATTTATTGTAAATAATATTAAGTATAAAGTTTCATCAACGTGTATATAAATCTAACTAAAATTATCGCCTTTATTTTTTATTTCTCTTAATCCTGAAAAATATAACTAGATTGAAGCTTTTTATTGATAATGCTTAGGCTTTTTAATAAATATTGATTATATTGAAAACAAAGTAAATTCAGAATTAATTCATTGATTTGAATCTGATGTTAACTATTAAAATAAATTTAGCTAATTATTTATCAAATATTTGATTAACTTGCTTGATAAGAATTGTCATGAATGATATTGCTGCAGCGTTTCATGAGTATTTTCAAATTGTGATTGCCGATGATCCAGTATTATTAAAGCAGGTATTTAATTTAAGATATCGGATTTTATGTATTGATAATAAATACCCAGATATCGATGCATCAAGTTATCCTGACGAATTGGAAATTGATGAATATGACAATCGTTCTTTGCATTTATTATTAAAGCATAAACCTTCCAACACCTTTGTGGGGACTTTACGTTTGATTTTCTCTATAGATGCTGATCAAAAGTTTCCTCTCGAATTGCATACGCAATTCTACCCAATAGATGCAAACATGAATGTGCCAAGAAAGCAAACAGTCGAGATTTCTAGATTTGCTATTCTGAGTAACTTTTTCAGGCGAAAAGATGATTCCTATTCTTTAACTGACCAGATTGCAATGGAAAACTTTGAAAAAGAACGCAGGCGTTTTCCTCATCCTATGTTAGGGCTGGCTGTTGGTGTTATTCAGATGTGTGCCAGATACAATATTTACCACTGGTTTTCTGCAATGAATCCCGCCTTAAATAGGTTATTGGGCTTTTATGGCATGCAGCTTGAACCTATCGGTCCATTTGTGAGTTACCATGGTTTGCGCCGTCCATACTATGTTTGTTTGCTAGATGTGCTGGAAAGGATGTACGCAAATCATCGAGATGTTTGGGAGTTAGTGACTGATAATGGCAGAATCTGGCCAGCAAATCTTGAACATTTCAAGTCAATATGCGGGCACCAGCAGAGTGTCCAAATACTGATATAAGCATAGAGACCTGCTAGAACGTTTTCAGCATGGTGGTACGCCTCACTGATTATTTGTGTTGTTTGCTTTCGCTACTTTTGTTAATCAGTGTGTTAGCCGTTGCAAATACTTCACAAGCCAGTGATTCTGTTGAAGTAATTGTTCATCCCAGTGTGCTTGTACGGAATCTTTCCAGAAACTCATTACGTGCTATTTTTGGCATGCGTCTTAGAGCATGGCAGGATGGTTCCCCTATCAGAGTATTCGTGCTGCCCGACGATGCGCCGTTGCATCAATTTTTTGCCAAAGAAAAACTCAATATCTTTCCATATCAATTACGTTCAGCTTGGGATCGTCTTATCTTTTCAGGGACAGGTCAAGCGCCCTTTCTAGTAAATTCTGAAGAAGAAATGCGCGCGCGGATTGCCAATACATCGGGCGCTATCGGTTATTTAAAGAGAGTAGATATAGATGACAGCGTCCAGATTCTTCATGTTAAATAGACCAGGTATTTTGAAAGGTTACTTAATACGAGCTGGGATGCTATTAATGGTACTGCATTCCTCCTGGATTAATGCGTCAGATCAAAAAAATTTGAATGGCCTTCAGGTTCATGGCTTCCTGAGTCAAGGTTACATTAAGACAACAGACACAAAAAATAATGTGTTTGGCAATAGTAGCAGTGATAAAGGTAGCTTCGATTTTAGAGAGATTGGGGTAAATGCATCGCACAGACCATTAACAAATCTCCAATTCTCAATGCAACTGCTATCTCGCCAAACAGGCCAAGCTAGTAAGGGTGGAATTCGCATTGATTATGGCTTTCTAGATTATGCTGTCATAACGAGCGAGACTAAGGATCTTGGGGTACGTTTAGGGCGGACCAAGAATCCGTTTGGTTTTTATAATGATACCCGTGATGTCCCTTTTACCCGGCCAAGTATTTTATTGCCACAATCGATCTACTTTGATCGTGCGCGGAATTTAGCATTGGCTTCAGATGGTGTGCAATTATATGGTGAATCACGTAATGATTGGGGAGATATAACTGCTCAATTCGGTGTGGTTTTTCCACAAGTCGACGATAAAAGTACTGAAGCAGCTATCTTAATGAGAAATCAGCCGGGAAAACTCACGCCGAAATTATCATATATAGGGCGTATAATTTATGAGCGAGATGGAGGGCGATTGCGTTTCGGAGTAAGTGGTGCGCAGGTCAACGTGGGATATCATCCAGGAGTAAATGATCGATTGAGTGCAGGTTCAATAGAATTTTTGCCCCTGATTTTTTCTGCACAATACAATGCTGAGCATTGGAGCCTCACCTCGGAATATGCATTACGGCATATCGAATTGAGAAATTTTCATGTTCTTCCCAATACGAATTTTACCGGCGAAAGCTATTATTTCCAGGGTATTTATCGGTTTAATTCAGCGTGGGAGGCTGTATTGCGCTATGATGTTTATTATGCAGATAGAAAAGATCGTGATGGTAATGACTTTCATGCTGAAACCGGACGCCCTGCTCGTAGCCGGTTTGCCAAGGATTGGACCGTAGGTCTACGCTGGAGTATTACTCCCTCGATTATGTTACGTGCAGAGTATCATCGCGTAAATGGCACAGGCTGGCTTTCTACGTTGGATAATCCAAATCCTGCTTTTACGGACCAACATTGGAATCTTTTTGCAGTTCAAGCTTCTTACCGTTTTTAAGCAGAAATCTGAATGAAACAAAGTATCTTTGGAAAAACGACTCAGCTTGCTAGATTCGCTGATCGTGCATCATCCAAATTTGTTAGTTTGAAATGGAAAATTTTGTTATTCAGCAGCGTGATATTGCTGATAGTGGTAACGATATTCAGCATCATGAACTATAAGAGCCTTATCGATAATATTGATCAACAAAGTGATCTGCAATATCAGCGTTATGTCCGCGAAGTCGGAAAGTTAATTGAGCAAACCTCACATAGCTCGCATCAACTGATCGGGATGATTCCTTTTCTGAAAGGCATGGATGTAGCCTTATCTACACAAAATATTCAGCAAATTGTAGATGCATTCGAACATCACTGGTTATTATTACAGCTTCAGAGTGGAATTGAAGCGGTAAGATTTTATGATCAATCTGATCGCCTCTTGGTAGGCTGGGACAGTTTCGAGGCGGATATGTATCGAGATACGCTTATTTTGGAGCATGTTCGTAAAGTCAATTTGTATGAACAACCGGCTAATCCATTAATATGCACAGAAACTTGTATTCAGTATACGATCGAGCCACTTCTGGTAGAAGGTGTTCGTGCGGGAACAATCGTTATCGGTGCTTCACTGACTGATGTTTTTTTGGGTTTTAGGCGAACATTTGGGTCTGATATTGGTTTATTTTTGAAAGAAAAAAAATACAAGATCACTCATAATGATGTATGGTTTCCTGAGTGGGAGATACACTTGGCAGCATTGACCAATAGAGATAATAATCTTCACATTCTTTATCAAACGGTAAAAGAGTATCCGGATCTTGTAACCCTCAAGCAAGGAATCCAAATTGAATGGAATAAACGCTATCAGCGCATAAAGCTCCTCCCATTACAAGGGATAGGCGTGATGGATCAGGCCCATTTGGTCGTCATTACTGATATCACAGCCACCATTGAAGCAATTCGTGATTCTATTTGGCGTATCGTCATCATTGGTTTAATTGGTTTAATATTTTCAGGAATGTTATTATTTGCCATTCTTTCTAAGCCACTTTCACAGCTTAAGCATATTGTATTTTCCTTGCCGCTTTTAGCAGGGGGAAGCTTTGGAATTTTCCGCGCCACGCTTTCCTCCGTTGGTAGGAAGCAATGGCTAAAGGATGAAATTGATCTTCTTTATGAAGCGACAGTAACACTATCTCATAAGCTTGAAAAGCTGGAGGATAAAGTCGTTTATCGTACCAAGCTACTGGTACAGCAACGGGATGAATTAAGTAAAGAGAAAGATTTTATTGCAAATTTGCTTGATACAGCGCAGGTCATCGTGCTGACCCAGAATGTTAAAGGCAGGATAATGATGTTGAACGCATATGGTGAAATGCTGATGCGTTATACTGAAGAAGAGATTCGAGGTAAAACTTTTCTTGAGTTACTGTTGCCTGACGAAGAGCAATATAATCTTAACGAGTATTTAGAACAGGTATGTCACGGTCAACGTGAACAATTGAGGCATGAGACTATTACTTTATGTAATGATGATTCCAAAAGACATATTGTTTGGTTGCATTCCCGATTGTCGTGGAAATCTGAAGAAGATTCATCAGTACTCTCGGTTGGCCTGGATATTACAGAATACAAGCGTGTTGAGGGTCATTTGGCATGGCTGGCCAATCATGATCCATTGACAAACCTATACAATCGGCGCCGTTTCAGTGAAGAGCTCGAGCGGATGATCATTTGGGCGGAGAGATACCAACATTCGGGTGCATTGTTATTTTTTGATCTCGATCGGTTTAAGTATATTAACGATACCAGCGGGCATCAAGCAGGTGATTCGTTACTCAAGAAAGTTGCCGATATGCTGTCTCATACAATCCGGGCAGCAGATGTTACGGGGCGTTTGGGAGGAGACGAGTTTGCAGTTATCCTGCCAGAAATTACGGCAAGTGGAGCTATTGAAGTCGCAAAGAAAATTCTATTTCGCTTAAGTGAAACTCAGTTGACCGTAAATGGTAGAACACACAAAATTGCAGCAAGTATCGGGATAGCCCTTTTCCCAGAGCATGGTAATTCTGTGCATGATTTATTGGCCGCAGCCGATCTTGCTATGTATCAGGCCAAGGAAAAAGGACGGGGAACTTGGCATCTTTTTTCCAATGACGATCAAACAAGGGAACGAATGTACACCCTCGTACATTGGAAAGAAAAAATCGAGTATGCCAATTTATATGATAAGTATTTGCTCTATTTCCAGCCGATTATGTCGCTACGTGATAGAACAATCACCCATTATGAAGTATTGTTGCGTATGCGCGATAAGGACGGCACAATTCATTCGCCTGCGGCTTTCATTGCTGCTGCGGAACATACCGGTCTAATCCATGAGATTGATCATATGGTATTGCGCAAGGCCATTGCACAAGCAGCCAAGATCAATAAATCGGGTAATCGAATTCGCTTGTCAATCAACTTGTCCGCCCATGCTTTCAACGATCCGGAATTACTCCCAGTGATCAGAAAGGAACTCATGTTTCATGGTGTCGACCCCACTCTTTTGATGTTTGAAATAACAGAGACCGCAGCCTTGGATAATTTGCCTGGAACGCGAAATCTACTTCGAGAAATTAAGGAACTTGGCTGCGGCTTTGTACTGGATGATTTTGGTGTTGGTTTTTCATCTTTTTACTATTTGAGAGAGTTGCCTGTAGATGCTGTGAAGATAGATGGTTCATTTGTTCGGAATCTAGCAAGTAGTCCTGCTGATCAAATACTGGTTAGAGCCTTATGTAGCGTGGCAAGGGGGTTTGGTAAGAAAATTACTGCTGAATTTGTTGAGAATGAGGAGGTACTTATACTGCTGGAAAAAATGGACGTTGATTTTGTGCAAGGCTATCATATTGGCAAGCCATCTGCTGAGGATGAAATCTTCAGTCACTTGAAGTTTGATAGTAGTCGTCAATAAATTATTCCATTTCTAAATCAAACCTAACTTTATCGCTTCTCCTTACCGCATTATTTATGCTGTCTGCGACTCGCCTTAGCATCGTGTTTGATTTAGAAATGGAATTAGATATCTCCTTATTCTGACAAAGAAGTAAGTAAATCAGGTTAATTTTTTCGCTCCAGAACTGCAGCAAAGAAGCCATCAGTTTGGTGAAGTGCGGGTGATAGTTGCAAATATTCCCCTGTATCAAGCGGTATTTTTTGTTGCGCCAGTAGATCCGCACAATTTAATCGAGCGAAATGAGGATTGTCAGAAAGAAAGCGTTCTACAATTTCTTGATTCTCTTCGGGCAGAAGGCTGCAGGTAGCGTAAACCAGTCTACCACCTGGTTTAAGTAAATTGGCAGCAGAAGAAAGAATGGCCGCTTGTTTGTGTTTTAATTCTTCGATACTCTGTGGTGTTTGTCGCCATTTCAAATCCGGGTTGCGGCGTAAAGTTCCTAACCCACTGCAGGGTACATCAACAAGTACTCGATCTATTTTTCCGTGCAGACGTTTTATCCTGACGTCATTTTCACTGTTAATACGTTGAGGATGCAAATTGGACAAACAAGAGCGCTTAAGTCGTGGCTTCAGATTATTGAGCCGCTTCTCAGAGACATCGAAAGCATAAATACGGCCCTGGGAATGCATGAGCGCTCCCAGCATCAGTGCTTTTCCACCAGCACCTGCACAAAAATCAACAACCATTTCACCGCGTCGAGGTGCCAGCAGGTAGCCTAGAATCTGACTGCTTTCATCCTGTACTTCTATTTTGCCAGAGAGAAACAGTGGATCTCGATTAATGGCAGGTTTACCCGTTAGACGAATACCGATAGGTGAGTAGGGTGTAGCGTGTGCCTTAATACCTTCCTGATTTAATATATTAAGTACCTCGTGACGTTTTGCAAGCAGTGTATTAACGCGCAAATCTAAAGGAGCTGGATGCTGAAGTGCCTGACCTAGGCTAAGAATCTCAGTATCAGATAAAAATTTTTGTAACTTTTCCATTAACCATTCAGGAAATTCTGCTTGAATAGCAAGAGGCTGTGAGACTAACTTAACTGCTTTAATGTGCGTGAGCCATTTAGCTTCAGCTTCATTGATGAAGGTGGCTAGTTCGCGCAAATTCATGCCTTCAAATTTGACGAGGTAAGCTAGAAGCAGGGCGCGGGGGGTTGCTTTCTCCGCCAGGTATTCCAGGAAAAATCTATGACGTAAAATACCGTACACAATCTCTGCAACTACGGCTCGATCATTCTGACCTAATATTGGATGATCACGGAAAAACAGGCGCAGCAGGGTATCAGCGGGAGATTCCAGCGGTAATATAGTACGTATGGCTGCTATCGCCATATCAAGTTGAGCAAGCGTTGGGCGCATGATTAATTATTAAAGAGAAAAGATTCGTCGGCGCTTCTGATTGACCTATGAGAGTATTGAGTTTTTTTACAATTGGTGTAACACACTGATTAAAGATTCACCAAGATTTTATTTCGGAACTATCAATGCGTTTGAAGCAAATTTTCATTGATCTAATTTTCATTGATCTAAATGGGGTGAATATAAAACACGTTGTTTTATAGTTGCTGCCCGAATTTTTACACAATCATTTGTGAGCATAAGTCGATCTTCCAAAAACCAGCGCACAGCTTGCGGGTAAATCAAATGCTCCTGTTGGAGAACCCGCGCAGCCAAGGTTTCAGTGGTATCTTCTGGCAGCACGGGTACCGCAGCTTGAATAATAATGGGGCCATGATCGAGTTGAGAGGTAACAAAGTGTACCGTACACCCATGGATTTTTACACCTTCTTTTAGTGCGCGTGCGTGTGTATTCAAACCGGAGAAAGCAGGTAATAAAGAGGGGTGAACATTGATTAATCGATTCTGATAACGACTAACAAAACTGTCACCAAGAATGCGCATGAAGCCAGCAAGTGCCACTAAATCGGGTTGGCAGGTATCAATTTTTTCTGCGAGTGCAGCATCAAATGTTTCACGATTGGGATAAGCGCGATGATCTACCACATGTGTTTCGATATGGCGCGATCTAGCAATTCCTAATCCTGCTGCAGCCGGATTATTACTGATTACGGTAATGGCTTTAGTCGGGAGTTTTGCATCGAGTAGCACCTGCATGTTGCTACCCCTGCCAGAAATAAGAATAACCAGGGATTTCATGAGGTATTACTGATCAAGCAATTACAATAGCTGGTTCATTAGCATAACGTTGCTTGATATGACCGATTTGCCAGACCGTTTCTCCGTGGGTATGTAAAATGGCTATTGCCTCATCAGCATACTCAGGCGCAACCACCAGAACCATTCCTATGCCGCAATTGAAAACCCGGAACATTTCTTCATCGGCAACGTTGCCTTGCTGTTGTAGCAAATCAAATAAGGGAGGAATTTTCCAAGATTCTTTGTGAACATAGGCCATTGTTCCCATAGGCAGAATGCGTGGAATATTTTCTAATAACCCCCCGCCGGTGATATGGGCTATACCTTTTACCGGCAATCGCCTGATGAGCTCTAGTACAGGTTTTACATAGATACGGGTTGGTGTCATGATGGCTTCTATCAGAGTGCCATCCCCAAACTTGGTGCTCAAATCAATAGAATGTTTTTCGATAATTTTGCGGATCAATGAAAAGCCATTGGAATGCACACCATTGGAAGTGATTCCGAGAATGACATCGTTTTCCGTAATGGAAGATCCATTAATAATGTTATCTTTCTCTACGATCCCCACAGCAAAACCGGCCAGATCGTATTCGCCTTCTGGGTACATGCCGGGCATTTCAGCTGTCTCACCACCAATTAAAGCACATCCAGCTTGCTCGCAACCTGCTGCAATACTTTGAACAACCCGGGCGGCAGTATCCACGTCTAGTCTGCCACAAGCAAAATAATCCAAAAAGAACAGAGGTTCTGCACCTTGCACGAGAATATCGTTGACACTCATGGCAACCAAATCAATTCCAATGCCGTCGTGCTGGTTAAACTGAAAAGCAAGTTTTAATTTGGTGCCCACACCATCAGTTCCCGATACTAATACAGGATTACGGTATTTCCGGGGGATTTCAAAGAGTGCACCGAAACCTCCGATTCCGGCGAGTATTTCCGGACGCCATGTGCGTTGAGCAAAAGGTTTGATCTTCTCAACCAGAAGATTGCCTGCATCAATGTTTACACCGGCGTCGCGATAGGATAGCTGATCTAATTTAGGATCTTGGGAATTAAATGAAGTCAAGTTGAGTTCTCACTTGGTTGCAGATAGAGTGACACATTTTAGTAAAATGTAATTTTACCGCAAATGAACACTAAACACTCTGAAGATCAACATTCTCTTTGGTGGATTATTTTGATCGGAGTGCTTGGAGCGTTGATTTATCTCCTAAGCCCAATACTAACGCCTTTTATATTGGCTGCAGTTATTGCCTATATCTGTAATCCTTTCGTTTCCTGGTTATTAATCAGAAGAATTTCCCGAACTTTGGGAACGGTACTGGTTATGCTCCTATCACTAGGTGCATTTATTGCCTTGATTTTGGTTATGGTGCCATTGTTTGAGAAGGAGATCATGCGGTTGGTTGATCGTGCCCCAGATTACCTTGAAATCGTTAAGGAGCAATGGATCCCGTGGTTGAAGACAACGTTGGGAATCAATCTGCAACTAGATGTGGCCATGCTCAGACAAGCCTTGGCAGAGCACTGGAAGAGTGCTGGGGGTGTTGCTGCTAAGATGTTGCCTTCACTAACGAGTGGTGGCATGGCAGTGTTGGATTTTTTAATGAGCTTACTGCTTACGCCGGTTGTGTTGTTTTACCTGCTCCGTGATTGGAATTCCTTAATTTCCCAGGTCAATGAATGGATCCCACCAGCCTGGCGAAAACAGCTGTATCCGCTTGTGTATGAAACTGATCGTGTGCTGGCAGAGTTCTTGCGTGGTCAGATTGCAGTCATTATCCTGATGAGCGGTTTTTACGTGACGGGTTTATGGATGGTTGGGCTAGAATTTGCTATACCAATTGGACTCTTGGCGGGAATTTTGGTATTTGTACCTTATCTGGGTGCAATCGTAGGTTTAGCACTTGCGACATTCGCCGCAGTGATGCAATTTCAGGAATGGAGCGGTGTAGTTACAGTTTGGTTCGTATTCGGTATAGGTCAATTACTTGAAAGTTTGTTAATTACACCTTGGTTAGTGGGTGAGCGCATTGGTCTGCATCCAATCATGGTGATTTTTGCATTACTTGCCTTTGGTCAGTTATTCGGATTCATCGGTATTTTGTTAGCGCTGCCGATCAGTGCTGTATTACTGGTATGGCTCAGGCATTTGCATAAGCAATATTTGGATACGATGCAATCTTGATTGGTTTTATTATTTTTATCCCGCAATGACTTGGTTCTAATTAATATCTCCTTGATTTTACAGAGATTACCGCTTATGTTGGTGGTTATCTAATTTAGAGAAATTTTCCATGGTTACCGTCCGTTCCCCTGCTGTGGCAGGGCTATTTTATCCAGCCGATTCGCAGAGACTGGCTAAGAATATCGAGCAATTGTTGAGTACTGTCCAGACGCATAAATCAATAGTCAAAGCATTGATTGTGCCGCATGCAGGCTATATCTATTCGGGTGCGATTGCAGCGTCAGCGTATGGAACACTTTGCTCCTTTGCTGAGTGCATTCGGCGTGTCATCTTGCTAGGTCCCGCGCATCGTGTTGCGGTACGTGGTTTGGCATTGCCTAATGTAGATGCTTTTACCACACCTCTGGGTCGGATGATGATCGATACAGCCGCCATCACTGACATCATACATTTACCCCAGGTAACGGTTAGTCCGCAAGCGCACGCGCTGGAGCATTCATTGGAAGTGCAATTGCCATTTTTGCAAAGTACTTTAACGGATTTTTCGATTTTGCCTTTGGTGGTGGGAATGGCCTCGGCTGAGGAAGTGGCTGAAGTGTTGGATGATTTGTGGGGGAGTGAGGAAACCTTGATTATTGTCAGCTCTGATCTTTCGCACTATCTGCCATATGCTGTCGCACAACGTGAAGATCGCAAGACCGTCTCGTCCATTCTTGAATTACACCAATTCATCGATCATGAACATGCCTGCGGTGCGACACCCATTAATGGTTTAATGCTGGCTGCACGCAAATATCACTTGACTCCGCATTTGCTGGATTTACGCAACTCGGGTGATACCGCTGGTCAACGCGGGCAGGTAGTGGGTTATGGTGCATTCGCTTTTACATTGCCCCATTCAACTTCAGGGAGCATTGAGTATGCTACCTAATCAAGGAAAAGAATTGTTATCGATTGGACGGTCTGCGATTGCGCGCGCTTTGAATATTCCTTATCGGTCTAAGAGCGATGAGCATGCACCTTGGTTGCAAGAGTTGAGCGCGTGTTTTGTTACGTTAATGCAGGATGGGGGGTTGCGTGGTTGTATCGGCTCACTTGAGGCGCAACGATCATTATTAATGGATGTCAAAAGTAATGCGGTGTCTGCTGCTTTACATGATCCGCGTTTTGTACCTTTGCGTGCTGCTGAGTTTGAGGATATTCATATCGAAATTTCATTGCTATCACCGAGGCTGGCGATGGCAGTCCAGGATGAAGCGGATGCGCTGGCGCAGCTGCGGCCAGGAATAGATGGCATCGTGTTTGAATATGGTTACTATCGCAGTACTTTTTTACCCCAAGTATGGGAGGAGCTTTCGCAACCTCTTCAATTTCTGGCTTTGTTGAAGCGGAAAGCAGGGCTACCTGCAGATTTTTGGGCAGAAGGGGTCAAGCTGTCTCGTTACACTGTAATCAAATGGCGTGAAATTGATAATGTAGAGGAATACCCAAATGGATGAACCGATTAGTAGTGCAGAACGATATCCTGCTAAATATTGGCATTGGTTGAGTGATGGACGTATCCAATGTGACTTGTGTCCACGTGATTGTAAATTGCATGAAGGGCAGCGTGGCGCGTGCTTTGTACGTGGCCGGCTAGGCGATGAGATGGTGCTGACGACCTATGGTCGTTCTTCGGGTTTCTGTGTAGATCCCATCGAGAAAAAACCGCTGAATCACTTTTATCCAGGCAGCAGCATATTGTCGTTTGGTACTGCAGGTTGCAATCTTGCCTGTAAATTTTGTCAGAACTGGGATATTTCCAAATCACGTAGCTTCGATAAACTTGCTGATCAGGCAAGCCCAGAAGCCATTGCGCGAACAGCCGAGCATTTGGGCTGTAAAAGTGTTGCGTTTACCTATAACGACCCAGTCATTTTTGCAGAATATGCCATGGATGTGGCCGATGCGTGTCATGAGCGAAATATTAAGACCGTGGCAGTCACTGCTGGTTATATCCATGCTGAACCTCGACGCAATTTCTTCACTAAAATAGATGCCGCCAATGTCGATCTAAAAGCATTTACCGAGGAATTTTATGTCAAGCAAACCGGTTCGCACTTGCAGCCGGTGCTCCAGACCCTGAAATATCTCAAGCACGAAACTCAGGTATGGCTTGAGCTAACAACATTATTAATCCCTGGGCTCAATGATTCTACAGAAGAATTGCAGGCCCTTAGTGAATGGGTGGCTAGAGAACTTGGTGTGGAGGTGCCGATACACTTCACGGCATTTCATCCCGACTACAAAATGATTAATATACCAAGTACTCCAACCAGTACTCTTATTCGGGCGCGTAAAATTGCCCACACGGCAGGACTCAAGTACGTTTATACGGGAAATGTGCATAATGAAGAGGGAGATACCACCTTTTGCCCATCATGTGGTGTGACCTTGATTGAGCGTGGCTGGTATGAAATTGCTCACTATCGTCTCACTCCCAACGGACATTGTCCTGATTGCAGTGCCGCTATTGCCGGGCGTTTTGGTGAATATGCCGAGACATTCGGCAGGCGGCGTATTCCAGTTGCTATAGGAGGTTAGTATGAGTGCAGTGTTTATTCAGGATGGCGCTGCCCAACTAGGTGGCGAATTGGTGTTACCGCCTTCTGCAGCGGGTGTAGTGTTATTTGCGCATGGCAGTGGCAGTAGTCGCTTTAGTCCACGTAATACCTATGTAGCCAAAGTGCTGCAGGATCATGGTGTGGGCACGCTATTATTTGATCTGCTGACCCAAGAAGAAGATCGGGATTATGCAACACGCTTTGATATCGAATTACTTACACGACGTTTGCTTGCCGCAACATCATGGTTGAAAAGTGAACCGAAGACGCAATCATTGCGAGTAGGATATTTTGGTGCCAGCACAGGCGCTGCCGCTGCACTGCAGGCAGCCGCAAAATTGGGGAATAAAATTACTGCTGTCGTGTCGCGCGGTGGGCGCCCTGATCTCGCTGGTGAGCAAGCCCTAAGAGAAGTTAATGCTCCTACTTTGCTACTTGTTGGTGGAGCAGATTACGGCGTGATTGAATTAAATCAACAAGCCTATTCACTATTGAATTGCGAAAAGCAGTTTACCTTGATTCCAGGAGCAACCCATTTATTTGAGGAACCTGGCACGCTGGAACAGGTTGCGCGCCATGCAGCAGACTGGTTTATTCGGTATTTTAGTATTTCGAAATAATTACTCGTCGTTTTTTCTCAATAGCGCAACCACTTCCTCATCACTAACTTGGGGAAAGGACTGGTAAAATTGCCCTACTGAGTAAAATAGTTCTGGCACCTGAAGGCAAACCATCTCATCAGCATAAGGTGTAACTTTAGCCAAAGTTTCGGGTGGTGCAACAGGTACGGCA
This sequence comes from Nitrosomonas sp. Nm33, assembly GCF_900107265.1. Classification (GTDB taxonomy): domain Bacteria; phylum Pseudomonadota; class Gammaproteobacteria; order Burkholderiales; family Nitrosomonadaceae; genus Nitrosomonas. Next base: position 32,041 of record NZ_FNPJ01000009.1, read on the forward strand.
CATATCAATTTTTGTGGATGTTTAGCGCGCAAGGCATGCAGGGCAGCAATCATAGTGGATCCGGTTGCTAAACCATCATCTACCACGATGACGATGCGTCCTTTGGGATCAAGAGGTGGGCGAATCGGTGTGTAGCTATTACGCCGTTCACGCATGACTTCGAGTTGGATGGCTTTCTCTTGTTCAATATAAGTTGAATCGCCTACCACTTGATGGGCATATTCAGCAAGATATGTCCAACCTGTTTCATCTATTGCGCCAATTGCAAATTCTGGGTTGTCAGGGGCGCGTAATTTACGTACAAGCACGATATCCATATCGCCATCTAGCATATCGGCAATAATTTTTGCCATTGGCACTGCACCACGTGGAATCGCAAGCACTAATGGGCGTTGACCATGATACGGATTCAATTTCTTTGCCAATAAGACGGCTGCTTCATTACGATCACGAAACATTTTCCTCTCCTCCTTTTTGGTCTGTTACTCAAATCATACGCTTAAATAAATAGCGGCAGTCAGTTTTATAACAACAATCTGGTTAATCATTTAAAAGAGAGGTAGGATATGAGACTTGAGAATGCGGGATTCGTAGTTTTGATCACTTAATAAGCAATTATGATCTATATTGAACCTTGTGCCTTACCTTATGCCTTATTAAATCAAGTCATGACACTTATATTTCATATTTATTAAAGGAGGCATGTGCTATGAGTCATTCTAAAGGGTATTCTAAAATTCCTCTGGGTTATCATATAATTACTCGTCACGATGGTATTCTTCAGGAGAAAGTGCACGATGCTTATAAGGCCAGAGGTAAGTTACATGAACCGACCTTGTGCCCGGAATGTAATGCGGTCTTCCATCAGGGACGCTGGCAGTGGTTGCCCGCACCAGCTAATGCACATCAACAAATTTGCCCAGCTTGTCATCGTATCCATGATCACTATCCTGCGGGTTTTTTGACTCTGGAAGGACCGTTTTTTTTAGCGCATCGCGATGAAATCATGCATCTAGTGCACAATGAGGAAAAGCACGAGCGCGCAGAACACCCTCTTAAGCGTATCATGGAGATTGAAGAAGAACCTGATTCCACGTTAATTACTACCACAGATATCCATCTTGTTCGTGGGATGGGTGAAGCGATTCATCATTCTTTCCAGGGCGAGCTTGAGTTTCACTATAATCCGGAAGAGAACTTGCTGCGAGTGCATTGGTCACGCTGATGGTATCATTGTTTATAACATAATGATTAATGTATTTTTTAATGATGAAATAGGAGAGCAATTATGTTGGAGTCATTAAAAGAGGCAGGGAAAAACATTGGTCGTGAATTGGGTCGCGCATGGGAGAATCTCTCTGAAGGTTGGCGCGAATTGCTTAGCCGGGGTGGAGAAGCGTTAACCCATTTTGGCCGCGGTAAAGATGAGGTGGCCGCAGAAGGTGAAAGTCAACTGCCCGTTCTTCCGCGATGGAGTTTACTAGCAGGAGAGGTAGAGGAAACAGATAAGGAAATCATTGTGCGCATGGAGGCGCCTGGTATTGAGAAAGAAGATTGGCAAATTACCATTGATGGAAATAGACTCTATTTAAGCGGAGAAAAACGCTTCGAAAGGGTTACCCATGATAGTACTTACCATATCATGGAACGTGCTTATGGAGCTTTTCAACGATCGATTCCGTTGCCACGCGATGTGGATATTGACAGAGCAGAGGCTAATTACAAGAATGGTGTATTGACTGTACGTTTACCAAAAGTTGGGAACAGCAAGCCTAGAACGGTTAGTTTGCCCTGAAATAGATATTGATGATTGTGTCGATAAGTAAATGATGCAGGATTGTTCCTGAAATGATTCCGGCATGAGTCCATGAAGCAGCTATTACTTGATATTTCGTCACCACAGCCTCCCACACTGGAGAACTTTATTCCAGGACGTAATCTTGAATTGCTGCAAGTACTTAAAAATACTTTAACAAATCAGAATCCAGAGCGTTTTATTTACGTATGGGGTAATTCTGGATGTGGTAAAAGCCATTTGTTGCAGGCGGTGGTTGAGGCGTTTGTTCAACAGCGACTCAAAGCAATTTATGTTTCATGCGAAATTAATAGTGAATTTGCATTTGATGCGGTTTCTATTCGCTGCATGGCGATTGATAATGTAGAGCGATTGGGATCAGCTGCACAAATCAGATTATTTAATTTTTATAACCAAGTACGAGAGGAAGGAGATGCATTGTTTTTGGTAAGTGGTGAAGTATCCCCTGCGCGACTGACTTTACGGCAAGATTTAGTTACGCGTCTTGCCTGGGGATTGGTTTATCAGATACATGAATTAAACGATGAGGAAAAAAGAGAAGCTATGAAAAGTCATGCAATCAGCTGCGGATTTGAGCTGCCTCATGAGATTTGCGATTATTTGCTGCAGCATGAGCAGCGCAATTTACCTGCTCTGATCAGAGTAATTGATGCATTGGATCGTTATTCTCTTGCCAAGCAACGGCAAATAACACTTCCTTTATTGCGCGAATTATTACAGGTTGCCTCATGAAGTTGGCTTTATTTGATCTAGATAATACTCTTCTTGCTGGGGATAGTGATTTTCAATGGGCACAATTTCTAATTGAACAGAAAGTGCTCGATCGTGAAGTGTATGAAGCGCGCAACATCGAGTTTTATGAGCAATACAAAGCGGGCACACTCGATATTCATGAATTTCTCGATTTTCAGCTAAAGCCATTAGCACGTCACCCACGAGAGCAGCTTGATGCATGGCGCGGTGAATTCATTCAAAAAAGAATCGTACCACTAATTGCGCCTGGTACGCATGATTTGATTGCCAAGCACAAACTTGAACGTAATTTATGCATCATCATCACAGCAACCAACAGTTTTGTAACTGCCCCAATTGCGCGGATATTAGGTATTGATCATCTAATTGCAACCGAGCCGGAACAGAAAGACGGTCAATTCACAGGCCGAATATCAGGAATACCCAGCTTCAGGGAAGGGAAAATCACGCGATTGGAGCAATGGTTGGATAAGCATAATCTCACTTGGCTCTCTTTTCTGGAAAGCTGGTTTTACAGTGATTCACTGAATGATTTGCCGCTTCTGAAGAAAGTGACGCATCCTGTTGCTGTTGATCCTGATGCCACACTTGAAGGGTATGCACAACGAAATGGATGGCCAATTATTAGCTTGCGATAGTTTTTGTGGGAAGGAAAAATTTTCTTGATTTGCTTATGCAGTGAAATGCAAGCCTTGATTGAAATAAATAAAGAATTTCGATAGATATTAGGTATACCTAGGGTCTGTTGACGTTTTGAGATAAGTATTTCATAAATAGAAGCAAACTCGTAATATTGAGGTGTTCTCACGCCACCAATAAAACGAGTTTGCGATGCCCCGATTGATGCTCAACGATGAGTTCTGGTCGAAGCTGGAGAAAATTCTGCTTCAAGAAGCGATTTATAACAAGCGCAATTTGCGCATGACAGTAGAAGGTATGCTATACCGAATGCGGGTTGGTTGTCCGTGGCGAGACTTACCCGAGATGTTTGGATGCTGGAATTCCATCTATAAGAGATTCAATGCTTGGTCATCCAGTAACAAGTGGAGCAGAGTTTTCAAGGCACTGATCGATGATGCGGATTGGAAGTGGGAATTCATTGACGGCAGTTATATTAAAGCGCATCAGCATAGTGCGGGTGCAGGAGGTCAAGAACCGCAGGCCATCGGGAAAAGCCGTGCGGGTAACACCACAAAGATTCATTTGGCGGTTGATGGTTGTGGTTTACCAGTTGAGTTTGAGATTACTGGTGGAGAAGTGAATGACTGTTCTGTAGCACCGCAGCTGATTGCCAGATTACCTGATGCGCAAGCGATTGTAGCGGATAAGGGATATGACAGTGAGTGTATACGTGAGCAGATAGTAAAGAAGGGAGCCATGGCTGTGATTCCAGGAAAGCGCAATTCGTTGAAGGGTAACGCAGATATGGATTGGGGCTTGTATAGATATCGACATTTGGTGGAAAATGCTTTTGCCCGACTAAAACAGTATCGGGCAGTGGCAACACGATACGACAAACTAAAGAGAAATTATGAAAGTATGGTTGCCATGGCATGCGGGTATCTGTGGCTACCTGTGTGAAATGTCAACAGACCCTAATGGATAATGGACTTTATATGATTGGATTAGCTTAATATAAAATCAATGTATCATACGTATGCAAGGTTAAAGTAAAAATATAGGATATTTTTTATTGGGTGCGGTATTAAGTAAAAAATTATTTATTTACTCATTTAAACATCAAATAAGAAAGAGTCTGATCATGAGAATAAATATAAAAGGTTTTCTGATATTTTTGCTGATTTCAAGTTTATATGGCAGTTTTATGCCTGAGTTAGGTGCAACGCATATCTCTAAACCTGTTCTCCAGGAATCAAAAGCTGAATATTCTTTAGGAGAAAAGGTGATTTTGAGTGGCTGGGCTGATTATAAAGATCAGCCCACTTCAGATGTTTCGTTGAATGTTAGGGTATTTCAGTCTGACGGCTCAGAAGTAATGGATAAATTGTTTATGAGTGATGAGTAAGGCTATTTTAAGTTTGAATTAGAGACGAAAGATCTGCTTCCAGGCCTATATCGAGTAATAGTTACGTCTCAATGTCGTGAAGTTCATCGGCAAATATGCTCTTATCGAAGCGAAACTTTGTCTATTCATTTGAGGAAATGATGGATTGAACGAAATCTTTCATCAGATTTTGAGATTGCCCATTTCACATAATTGACTGACAAACTTTACTGCTACCTCAAGATTGGCGTTTGCTTTGATACTTAACGCAGCGTCAAGTCCAAAATGGTGGTCGCGAATCCGAAGCAAAAAGTTTGTGGTGTAGTCAGTCCATACACTTCCTGATACACGCGTAACAAAGTGGATGGGGTCATGGCGCATGTATTGAGTAACTACTGTCTTTTTCTACCACTACTTCGGAACAAATAAAAGGTTCTGTATGACAAGTCTGTATCGATAAACAATAACTGATCACATTTAGTCACATCCGTTACATGCTCAATCTGAAGCTGCATATACTTTGGCATTCAGCGTGACTGAGTCTTAATAATGAAACATGATCGATAAGACTGGGACTAAGTGCGCGTTATCGCCACGACCTGGATTACCGTAGCCAAATAGCAGTTGTCTGTACATGAGTGATGTCAAGTATACTGCTTGGAGAAATACCGGAAAAGAAAATTCAGGACTCGCTAGCTTCTTATGGTTATTCGTCGTTAGCTATCTGATATGCTGTATCACAATCCGTGGCAGTGATTTTAACAGCTTGGAGGAATGTGAGAAAATGAATCGTTTCCAGCAAAGGGAAAACGTGGCAGCTCAGGGTAATCGATTTTATTGCAGCTTTCAATAATTTTGCATCCATGATGTTGATTAAAATCACAAATATCTCAAAATTATTGATAAACGCGATCCAGTTTCACATTACGTCATTCTGAACACCAAACTGATCTCCCTCCAGTTGCCTCTTGTGGCGGTTAAATCAATTCGGCTACTTGCTGGTGAATACTGAATTGATTAATGCTGAGGTTCAGGTTTTACAGATATAAAGAATCAGAGAGCAGTATCGTGTTATACCCAATATTTATCTAATCTATTTTTTCCTCTCAGAGCAATATTCCATTTTTGCATCCACGATATCCAACTCCGACACTCAGAACAATTCCTTTTCGAGTATTTAAGGGATGGATTGTATTCCAATACATTATTGCCTACCTATTTGCTATTCTTTAGTATCGTCTTGCAAGCTAAACAGATTCAGTGTGAATTATTGCAGTGGACACTTTAAAATCCGACACTGCTGATTTGTAAAATTTCCTGTTTATTTGTTTTATCAAACTTTGTTTCTAGATCAAATTAAAGATTCTGCTTATTTTAATTTTCTTAAAGAAAGAATAACTTTTAATGTGGCAAAGTGAAGTCTAGTATAACTAATCATTGTAGCATTACTAATACATCAAATTTATGATTATAAAATTTAGATTAAAAGTTAAAATTTTATTGAAATGGAATCAATAATATGACTGTTGTTATAAAACAACACATAATTAATATAACCTTGACAGGAAAATCACCCTTACTATAAGCTCCTTCGTCAACGGATATGAGACAGTTGTATTTTATAAGCAACGAAAAATAGAAGCGTATGGATGATTATCTAACGCATTGATAAAGAATGTCTTTGGGGATTATTGCGTTAAAATGGTTTTAGAATAAGATGACCAGCACCATTACTTCGAGGGGAAGATCTTGAGTTCGACAATAATTACGCTGGGGGGTCCGCTAATGCAAGAATCTGATACTCAGCCTTCAAACAAATTGTCAATGGCAGCGACGCCTACAGCTAATACGCTGCCTCAGCGATTAGCAGATTTTGATACGCTGACTGACGCGTTGGAGTATGCAGCAAACGGAGCGACAGGATATAATTTTTATGATGCAAAAGGGGGGCTACGATCAGTACTTTCCTATAGTGCACTTAAACAACGCGCGCGTACGGCTGCTCGTCGCTTATCTAGTTTGGGGTTGGTGCGCGGAGATCGTGTAGCACTAATTGCTGATACAACACCTGAGTTTATTGAGTTGTTTTTTGCATGTCGTTATGCAGGACTCGTTCCTTTTGCAATGCCAATACCAGTTAACCTTGGTAGTCATGCAATATATGTTCGACAATTGCGCAGTATGCTTGAAAGTAGTCAAGCAAGTATTGCAATAGCTAATCTTGATTTTGTTGGTTTTCTTGAAGAAGCTGCTGAAGGTTTAGGCACTGATCATTTGCAATGGGTCGGAACACCAAGTCAACTTGATTTGCTCCCAGAGATAGAAGTGACTTTTCAACCCAACTCTCCGGAAGAAACTGCTTATTTACAATTTACTTCAGGTAGTACACGAATGCCCCGCGGAGTCGTTATAACAGAACGGGCTTTGATGTGTAATCTTCGTGGGATAGTACGCAACGGATTAGAAGTGGGCGCAAGTGATCGTTGTGCTTCTTGGCTTCCGTTTTATCATGATATGGGTTTGGTAGGTCTCGTATTGTCACCAATGGCTGCACAGTTATCAGTGGATTATCTGGCAACACGAGATTTTGCAATTAGACCACTGCAATGGTTGAAATTGATTAGCCGTAATCGATGTACTATTGCTTTTAGCCAGCCGTTTGGCCTTAAACTTTGTGCATTAAGAGTTCGTGAGTCAGATTTGAAGGAGCTTGATCTAAGCTGTTGGCGTGCAGCGGGTATCGGGGCTGAAATGATTCGGCCAGATATTTTAAGAAACTTTGCAGATAAATTTTCTGCAGCAGGTTTTGATGAGCGTGCCTTTTTACCTTGTTATGGTTTGGCGGAATCTACTCTTGCTGTATCTTTTTCGAAGATTAAGCAGGGTGTGATAAGCATACAAGTCGATACCAAAACATTGGTAGAAAAGAAAATGGCAGTTCGGGTACAAGCAAAAGGTAGAAAATTTAATGAGTTTGTCAATTGTGGCCAACCACTTCCTGAGCATACGGTTAAAATTGTTGATGATAATGGGGGAGAGTTACCTCAGATGATGGTTGGAAGTGTTTTAGTCCGGGGGGATAGCATTATGACCGGGTACTTTAATAACCATGAAGAAACCAATAAAGCACTAAAGCCAGGAGGCTGGCTTGATACAGGTGATATTGGATTTATTCTGGAAGGCGATTTGTATATTACGGGACGTCGCACTGATGTCATTATTGTTAACGGCCGAAATATTCGCGCTCAAGATATAGAAGAACTTGCTGAACAACAACCTGAAGTAAGATCACGCGAAGCATCAGCTTTTGGAATTAGTGGATCTGATGATACAACAATCGTCGTATTAGTTGTTGAATGCCGTTTAACCTCAGTGGAGGAAAGACAATCACTCATGAGTCGACTACAACAAATGGTTTATATGGCTTTTGGTGTTAACTGCCTGGTTGAGTTAGTGCCGCCTCACACGCTGCCAAGAACATCATCTGGTAAACTGTCACGTTTTGCAGCACGTCAAGGGTTTCTTCAACGTGCAAATATAACTGATCAGATATCCGTAGTTCAGTCTAGAGACAGATAATCTTAGATGTCACAAGTAGTGGCAGTAACGGGCGCTACTGGGTTTATTGGTCGAGCATTGCTTGATGCTCTACTAGAAAATAAGTGGAAAATTCGCGCATTAACTCGGAAGTTCTCATCTGTAGAACGAGAAAATCTAGAGTGGGTACATGGAGACCTGGATAACTATAAGTCGTTACAACGACTTGTTACAGGGGCATATGCAGTTATACATTGTGCTGGTGCGGTAAGAGGTAGCTCTTTAGAAAGTTTTTTACATAATAACGTAGTGGGTACAGATAATCTACTGCGTGCAGTCATTGAGCAAAACTCAACTCCTCGTTTCCTTTTTATATCATCTCTGGCGGCAAGAGAATCAAAACTCTCATGGTATGCAGCTAGTAAATTTAAAGCTGAGCAACTAATTAATAATTATTTAGACAATATACCTTGTACGATCTTCCGTCCTGCAGCTGTATATGGTCCCGGTGATAAAGAGCTTCGACCACTCTTTAAGGCAACTTACTATGGAGTACTGCCATCAATCGGTGATTTGACTAATCGTTTCGGAATGTTGCATGTTAATGATTTAGTAGCAGCAATCCATTACTGGTTGAGCATTGATAAACCTATTAGAGGAACCTTTGAGATTGATGATGGTACACCGGGTGGTTATAGCTATCGATTAGTGGCGGCTATTGCACAAGATATTTTAGGGAGACCTGTTAGATGTATTAGGTTGCCTGAATCAATGCTCCAATTAATTGCTAATGCTAATTTGTGGATATCCCGATTATTAGGCTATTCACCGATGTTGACTCCTGGAAAAATATGCGAATTACAGCATCCCGACTGGGTTTGCGATATAGCACCTCTGAAGCGAGCCCTAGTGGGCTGGTATCCTAATTATCGTCTCTGTGATACATTGCCACAATTGATTAAACTCTGAGTTTTTTAATTAACCAATGGTAGAAATGAGCCAAGAAGAGATTCTGCATTTATTATGTCAACGCTTAGCAAGCTTTACAAATACGGAAGTGGAAATTACGCCAGAGACAAATCTTATTACGCAATTGGCAATCGATTCCATAAAATTATTGAATCTTATTATGGAATTAGAAGATAACTTTGATATTTCTATACCGCTAAATGCACTCACAGATGTGCTCACTGTGCGTGATCTTGCTAATTTGATTTACAAAATCAAGTCTGATTCAAAATGAATTTATTAGAAAAACTTGATACAGCTGCCGCAGCTAGAAAAGCACAATTACCAACTGGATTAAGTGCTTTTGGAATACCTATAGAAGAAATCTATTCTCCAACAGAAGCAAGAATAGGTGAGCGTCGGATTCTGCTTCTTGGCACCAATAATTATCTGGGGCTTAGCTTTGCCCCGGAATGTCGAGAAGCAGCGCATGAAGCCATAGATACTGAAGGGACAGGGACCACCGGTTCTCGAATGGCAAATGGAAATTATTCGGGACATCGTGCACTTGAAATGGAGTTTGCAGAATTTTACCAATGTCGATCATGTATCGTTTTTACAACAGGGTATCAAGCTAATCTTGGAACGATTTCAGGATTAATAGGTGCAGGTGATGTAGCACTTATTGACGGTGATTCTCATGCAAGTATTTATGATGGATGTATTCTAAGTGGAGCCGACATCATTCGCTTCCGGCACAATGATATGGTAGATTTAGAAAAACGTCTTCGACGATTGGGCGATCGTAGCAAAAATACACTCATTATTGCTGAAGGTATCTACAGTATGCTCGGTGACCAAGCACCTTTAGCTGAAATTATAAACTTAAAAAAAACTTATAATAGTACTTTGCTCCTTGATGAAGCACATTCACTTGGCGTTTTAGGTGAAACTGGGCAAGGTTTGGCTGAAAAGACCAAACTTAGCAGCGAAGTTGATTTTATTACAGGTACATTTAGTAAAAGTTTATGTGGCATAGGTGGTTATTGTGTCAGTAATCATCCACAACTTGATCAGTTGCGTTATGTGAGTCATCCTTATATTTTTACAGCTTCACCTTCGCCAGCTACCATCGCAGCAACACGTGCGGCTTTAAGATTGGTCCGTAATGGCAGTAAATTACGTGAACAGCTTTGGAGAAACGCACAGCAACTCTATTCCCATCTAAAAATGGTCGGTTATCAAGTTGGTCCAGAACCTGGGCCTGTAGTAGCAACTATATTAGATAATCCACAGCAGGCATTAGCCTTGTGGAACGGCTTGTTGGAGAATAATATTTACGTCAACCTGATTCTTCCTCCAGCTGCACCTGAAGGTAAATCATTAGTTCGGTGCAGTGTAAATGCAGCGCATACTACCGAGCAAATTAAGCATGTTTGTCAAACTTTTTCTATGTTGCATGCATCAATTATTCAGTGAAGAATTTCTTAGAACTATTTAGCATGCTGCAGAACAATATGCTATCTTCCGATTGGCTATAAATTAGTCCTTCTCACTTTATGCATGACTGGATTACTCCAAATTGGCCATCGCCCTCAAATGTTAAAGCAATTTTTACTACCCGAAAGGGCGGCGTAAGTAGAAACAGAAATGGTACTTACGCAGAATTAAATTTAGGTGATCATGTACATGATGATCTTTTATCAGTACAACAGAATCGCGCATTGCTACGTCAATATTTGCCGAATAATCCATGCTGGTTGAAACAAGTTCATGGAGCAAGGCCAGTATGGGTGGACAAGAATGTAGTAGAACTTGAAGGTGACGCGGCATTGAGTCGTTGTAGCGGGAAGGTGTGTGCAATATTGGTGGCAGACTGTTTACCAATATTTCTATGTGATACAGCAGGCACTGTTGTAGGTGTTGCCCATGCCGGCTGGCGAGGGTTAGCTAGCGGAATAATCGAAAACTCTATTTCGGAAATGGCTTGTAAGAGTTCTAAAATTATTGCGTGGCTGGGTCCCGCAATTGGTCCTAAGCATTTTGAAATCGGAGAAGAAGTACGGGAAATATTTTTGAAGCAAGATAGCAAATCTAGTTTCGCTTTTACTCCTGGTCAAAGTGGTAAGAAATGGTTTGCTGATTTATTTATATTAGCGCGGCAACGATTAACAGATGTTGGTGTTACTAAAATTTATGGCGGTTATGAATGTACTTTTAGTAATCCATCAAGGTTTTATTCTTATCGCCGGGATGGCCAGACAGGTAGAATGGCAGCACTGATTTGGCTAACCAATATAGCTTGAATGAGAAGAGGCCACTTGGGGTGTAGGTGTGGAAAAAGTGACTCAAACACTGAGTAGCTTATAAATAAATCCATAAATCAATATTCTTTAAGAAAAACTGTCTTATTCCTTGGATTGGAAAGCACTATAACACGAAGTGCCTCGCATTCATCTTCCATAATTTTCTGCAAAATAATTTATATGTCGATTCTCGCTTGGATCATTTTGGCCAGCCTACTTGGTGGTTTAATAAGTATACTTTTAGCGGCTATATTGACCTTGAATACCCGTAACTCTTGGGTATCTATGCTAGTTTCATACGCTATCGGGGCATTGCTAGGGGCAGCGTTTTTAAACACTCTCCCCGAGGCTCTCGAGCTTTCTGAAGATCCAAAACAAATAACGATTATCGTTCTGCTAGGCATACTGCTTTTTTTTATCCTGGAGAAACTCGTATTGTGGCGGCACTGCCATATGGATGAATGTGAAGTGCATGATCCAGAACATGGTCGTTCGATTTATGAGATCCAAGGTGATCATGGTCGTAGTGGCATGATGATTACTTTAGGAGACACATTTCATAATTTTGTGGATGGCATACTAATTGCTGCAGCCTTTATGGTTGATATCCAGCTTGGCATTGTTACTGCTATTGCAATTCTTGCCCATGAAATTCCACAAGAGGCCGGTGATTTTATTATTTTGCTCAATTCTGGTTACAGTCGCACTCAAGCACTTTTACTTAATTTACTATCAAGTACTGCGACTCTAGTGGGGGGGGTATTAGCTTATTTTATGCTGCATCAACTCAATTATCTCGTCTTGCCAATGCTCGCAATTGCAACAGCGTGTATGATTTATGTAGCAATGGCAGATCTGATTCCGGGTTTGCATAAACGGCCTGAAATAGGTGCCACGGTTCAACAAGTAGTACTCATTAGCTTAGGAATTGGCTCTATTTGGCTAATTGAGAGTATGCTCAAGCACAGTCATTAAAAGTGGTAAAGTGTAGTTTAGGATGGCTTACTTCCTTACTTTTGTATCTTTAGATAGATCTACCACGGTATCCTAGTGCAGTACGGTAGTATAAGCGACGTAAAGGCGTACCATCCCGGGTCACTGTTCTATATTGCACAGTGCTAGGTTGAATAAGCAAGCGGTCAATTTCGTTTCCTGCTCGATCTTGTTCGAGCGTATGGTGTTTCATTCCTATTAAAATAATAGGTCGGTCAGTAGCGGGGTGCGATGGATACCAGAAATCATACATGGCACTATTGTCCCCAAACATATTTCGCGAGCGAATATCCATTTTGTTACTATCTTTAGTGTAAAAAGATAAAGCACTTGCAATTGACCATTTGTTCATTCCTACTACAATGGGAGTTTGTCCATTTTGAGACCGGATTTCTTCAGCTATTTTCTCGACTTCAATAGCTGCTTCTTTCCAGAAATAATGCTCGGCAAGAAATTGATAGGGTATTCCAGGAATACCTAATACAGCATAATGGAGTATAAATGCATAGGCAAGCAGCGAAACAATAATAGTTGGTTGCCATATCGCTCGTAAACGGTTAGAGACTGTATGTAGAGCACTATTTTGTCCTAACATCCAGGCGATAGTCGGTAAAACTGCAAGCCACAGAGGACAAGTCCAATGAAATCGTGGTGTATCAAATGTACTAATACCCAAAAAAATTATCAGTGGAATGCCCGTAAATACGCACACAAATAAATTGCGTCTACGCTCACATTTATCATGCTTGCCCTTAGTGCAAACATGCCATAGTGCATGCAAGGCGGCATACAAGCCTATCGGAGTTAGAATAATTGCGACATAAAAGATAAGGTAATGAACAGAGAATACATGACCACCTCCTCCAAGTCGTTCAGTTTGAAATAAGAAAGAAACCCAGTCGTTCTGAAAATTCCAAATAATAACGGGTAAAAACAACAAGAGAGCGAGGAATGCTGAGAAATAAGGATGAGGCCGAAGCAGCCAGCGGCGCGCAGTTGGATCTAAGATAACAAAAGTTAGAGCGGCAATACCTAATAATCCAACCGTATATTTAGATAATAGGCCCAGGCCAAAAGCGATTCCCATGCCTAACCAAGCTATCTTTCGATCAGCTATAAGTGCGCGCTCCATGTAGTATAAAGTAGCAGCCCACGAGGCAATCAAAGGTGCATCAGGTGTCATAATTAAGCCAGAAGCAAAGCCGAATGGCAGTACAGAGAACAGCATGATTGCACGCATACCTGTTGATTTATCATATAAATTACGTGCAAATGCATATAGGTAGCCCATTGTTATCAAACCACAGATAAAGGCTCCAATTCTCACACCAAACTCATTTTGACCTGCTATTGCGGTACCCAGCCAGATTAACCAGGCAACCATTGGAGGATGATCGAAGAAACTCAAGTCCATGTGCTGACTATATTGCCAATAATAAGCCTCATCAGGAATGAGTTGAGCAAGACCAAGGTATACAAGGCGCAATAAAATAACAAAAAGTACAATTCCAACTGCGGCCACTTGCCAGCGTACATTTAACGGTGGGCAATTTTTATTTTCTGGAAAAACATAAAAAGCTGAACCAAGATAATTAATTATTGCCGTTGCTGCAATTGCTGGGAATATTGCTAACTCGGCCGATAAATGCCAAGTATAGACAAGCAATGCAAGCACGCCGCCACGTAAGAGCAGTGCTAACAATCCTACAGTTAAGAAGCGGCCGAATTGATGCCAGTCGAGGCTGCCTTTAAAGTGCGGTTGAAACGACCACTTAGAATTAAGTATATAATTTATAGTAACTGCTGTTAAAAAGCTTGTGATATGAGCCAATGCGAGTCCAGAGCTCCAATTTATCAGCCATTGGAATACCAAGGCATCGACAAAAACACCCACAAATCCAACAATTGCGAAACGGCTAGCAGTGCCGATAGATACTGTGCCTCCGGCCAGTGTAATCAGTCGTTGTAAATAAATTAGATTATGTGAAAGAGATAATTTCGAAGTGCCATGCGCTCGGTCATGAAAAGAGATAGGTATTTCTATGACCCTAAGTTTTTCGTGGCTTGACATTAACAGCTCAAGAAGAATTTTGTATCCACGAGCCTTTTCTGGAATATTAACAATAAGCTCGCGACGGAATGCAAAGAAACCAGAAGTGGCGTCGCTGACGTCACAAATGGGGCGAGCAAGTAAGCCGCCTGCACGTGATAGCCATTGCCGGTATAAAGGCCAACCATGAGTGCTTCCACCTGAAACATATCGACTACCTACCGCAACATCATATTTCCCAGACAATACTGGTGCAACAACAGCAGGAACTTGTTCTGGTAAATGGCTTAAATCTGCATCCATTACAAGGATAGTATCGCTTTTAGCAATAGATGCACCTGCCAGAATTGATGCAGTCAGATCTGGTTTCTCTTGTCTCTCAATAAGATGAATATTCTTATTGTGTGTTTCCCATTCACGTATTTTATTTGGAGTTCCATCCTTTGATCCATCATCAACAAAAATGATTTCAAAGCTTCCCGGTAACAAATCAAGAGCGAATAAACGTGATAACAGTAAATCTACATTTTCTGATTCATTAAGCGTGGGAATGACAATAGAAAATTGCATTATTTTACTTTATAGGAAATATGAATTCAGAAGTGTGAAGTGTTTATGATTACCTACTGTTTCTGGTATTTATGCACTGCACGGTTATGGTCTTTCAGATTAGTTGAGAAATGTGATTCTCCATTTCCCTTCGCAACGAAATAGAGGGCATCAGTTTCTGCTGGATTAAAAGCTGCCTGAATTGAGGCTAATCCCGGTATGGCAATAGGTGAAGGAGGGAGTCCGGTCCGTGTATAAGTATTATATTCCTGGTCAGTAAGCAAGTCCTGTTTGCGTAAATTTCCATCAAAATCATGCCCTGCCCCGTATATAACAGTCGGATCAACTTGGAGTTTCATACCTAAACGTAGTCGATTAATTAGAACGCCTGCGATAATACTACGGTCACTTTCCTTACCAGTTTCTTTTTCAATGATCGAAGCTAGGATCAATCCTTCATATTCTGACTTTAATGGAAGAGATTCTTTTCGAGAAGACCAAGCCACTTTTAGGCGATTTTGCATTGTTTGATAGGCACGTTTTAGGATACTGACATCACTGCTATTTCGTGGAAAAAAATAAGTATCCGGAAAAAATAAACCTTCTGCTTTTAATTCGGAAGCACCAATTAGCTGCAGAATCTCTTGTTCACTAAGATTAAGTGTATCGTGCCGAATCGCTGAATGTTCGTCTAATACTTTCCTAAGTTGAGAAAATGTCCAACCTTCGATAAACCGAATTTCATTTTGCCTTATATCCCCTTTAACAAGATATTCCAGTAATTGCAGAGGAGAGGTCTCTTCAACAAGTACATATTCACCTGCTTTTATCAATGACTCATAACCAAATGCCTTTGATAGCAAGATAAAAGACCAAGCATTTGGGAGTAGATGATCTGCAACTAATTCATTGGAAATACTCTTTAGATTACCACCTGATTTAATCGAGAATTCATATGGGGTAAATGGCAGCTTGGTTGCAGTATTAACAAAGTAATAAAACCAACTGATAAAGAGAATGATTCCAATGAGAGTGAATAAAAAAAGTACCTTCAGTTTCCGAGATAGGCGTTTTAGCACCCACATACGCCAGAGATGTAGCTAAATTTTACGAAATACCAAAGTTCCGTTAGTTCCCCCGAACCCAAAAGAATTTGATATTGCTAAATTTATTTTCATATCTCTGGCAGTATTGGGAACATAATCCAAATCGCATTCTGGATCAGGCTCAAATAGATTAATAGTAGGGGGTACGGCTTGATGATAGAGCGTTAGCACAGAAAATATTGCCTCTACTCCCCCGGCAGCACCTAATAAATGTCCAGTCATTGATTTGGTAGAATTGATAACAAGTTTCTTCGCATGATCACCAAAACACCGTTTAACCGCAATTGTTTCTGCTATATCGCCTAAAGGAGTTGATGTACCATGAGCATTGATATAATCAACTTCATCAACGTTAACACCTGCGCTCTTAAGAGCGTTTGACATACAGCGAGCGGCTCCTTCGCCATCTTCGCATGGGGCGGTCATGTGATGTGCATCCGCACTCATACCAAACCCAACAAGTTCCGCATATATCTTTGCGCCCCGTCGCTTAGCATGCTCCATTTCTTCCAAAACTAAAATGCCTGCCCCTTCGCTTAAAACAAAACCATCTCTACCTTTATCCCAAGGACGGCTGGCTGAAGCTGGGTCATCATTTCGCGATGACAGAGCCCGTGCTGAAGAAAATCCTCCTATCGCAAGTGGAGTTACACATGATTCTGCGCCACCGCAAACCATAATATCTGCATCACCATATTCAATCATGCGCGCGGAGCTACCAATAGTATGAGTAGAAGTAGTACATGCAGTAACAATGGCTAAATTAGGACCTTTATACCCGAACATGATAGATAAATTGCCAGATATCATGTTAATAATAGTACTGGGTATAAAAAATGGAGAGATTTTCCGTGGACCACCAGCATGATAAGCAGAATCAGTATCTTCAATCATTGGCAAGCCACCGATTCCAGAGCCAATATTAATGCCTATACGTTCTGGATCAAGCCCAGCTAAATCTTCTATAGACGCATCTTTTATTGCTTGGATTGCTGCTGCCATACCATAATGAATAAAAATATCCATTCGCCGTGCATCTTTGGCTGAGATATACTGCGTAATATCGAAGTTCTTAACTTCACCAGCAATTTGTGAAGAAAAAGGGGATGCATCAAAGCGAGTTATTTTAGTAATACCAGATTTTCCGGCAACAATGTTCTGCCAGGTATCAGAAACATTATTTCCTACGGGTGAAACAATACCCAGCCCTGTAACCGCTATCCTACGTTTGGACAAAAAATACTCCAGTAGATAAAGATAAAAAAGAAAAGTTAGTGAGATGTATGTTGATTAACGTAGTCAATCGCTTCTTGAACAGTGTTGATTTTTTCAGCTTGCTCATCAGGAATTTCACATTCAAATTCTTCTTCCAATGCCATAACAAGTTCTACAGTATCAAGCGAATCAGCGCCTAAGTCATTCACAAAGGAGGATTCATTTTTGACATCTGCTTCATTTACACCCAATTGTTCAGCTACAATTTTTTTGATGCGTTGCTCTATATTAATATTTTCCATCTATGCACCTTTCCTTTCTACGTGAGAAGAACTAAACAATTTTAACAAATTTCCTATACTAACAAAACTAACACCTTTACTGCATCCAGGTTATTTTAAAAGCTATTTATTAATAAAATCATTTGACATAAAGATTAATACCGTAATTTGAAAAGATTTTTTCCAAAAATTTCTAATTTCAATTAATCCATATACATTCCACCATTCACGTGTAAAGTCGTGCCTGTAATGTAACTTGCTGCTGGAGAAGCTAGAAAGACTACTGCTGATGCTATGTCTATCGGACGCCCCAATCTACCTAATGGGATATGCTGGATTAGATTTTGCTGCTGCTCAGCAGTAAGAGATCGTGTCATATCAGTATCAATAAACCCGGGGGCAATACAATTAATTGTGATATTTCGACTTCCTACCTCACGCGCTAGTGATTTACTGAAACCGATCATACCAGCTTTGGCTGCAGCATAATTTGTTTGCCCAGGATTGCCCGTTACTCCGACTACAGACGAAATATTAATAATACGTCCTGCACGTGCTTTCATCATGGAGCGCAGTACAGCGCGACTCAGGAAGAATACCGATTTGAGGTTGGTCTCCATAATTTCATCCCATTCTTCATCTTTCATTCTAGCCAGTAAATTGTCGCGAGTGATTCCTGCATTATTGACCAATATACTAATCTCACCAAATGTTTCTCGAATAGTTTCAATGGCGTTATTAATTTGGGCAATGCTGTTGACATTCATTGCCAAGCCCATTCCTTTTATTTGGGCTTCTTTTAGATACTGATTGATAATCTCTGCGCCATTCTGAGTGGTAGACGTGCCTATTACAATAGCGCCATGCTTGCCTAACTCAGAAGCTATAGCTTGTCCAATTCCTCGACTGGCGCCTGTAACTAAAGCTACTTGAGTGCTTAACATTATTTCTCCGTTTGATAATATATTGGATGCAATTTATTTCAATATATCTATTGTTTGTCTGAGAGCATTACTATCTGTCAATGATAAGCTTTTTAATTTTCCATCGATACGCTTGGTCAAGCCGGTTAGTACCTTGCCTGGTCCACATTCGATAACATGATCTACGTCTGCTGATGCAAAAGCGCGAATGGTTTCTGTCCATTGCACTGGACTATATAGTTGCTTTGCCAATATTTCTCTGATAGACACAGCATCATGATGCTGTTGAACATCCACATTATGCAAAATGGGAATTGTGGGTGATTCAAATGATATTTTCTCAAGCAATTGATGCATTTTCTCGGCCGCTGGTCTCATAAGCGAGCAATGCGACGGAATACTCATTGGTAACAATATGGCTAATTTTGCTCCTTTTGCTTTGGATAGCTCCATAGCATGCTGGACCGCATTCTTGTGACCTGCGATCACTATTTGGCCAGGCGAGTTGAAATTAGCAGGTTCTAATGATATTCCATCGTAACTACTCATAATTTCAGCACAAACTGCTCGCACCTCATCATCGTCTAATCCCACTATCGCTGCCATGCCGCCCACTCCTTCTGGAACACACTCTTGCATGATTTTTGCGCGATAGCTAACCAGTTTTAGCGCATCAGGGAAAGTTAAAGCTCCTGATACTACGAGTGCTGTATATTCTGCTAAGCTGTGACCAGCCAAGTAATCCGGTTTCTTCCCTCCCAGATTTTCCCATGCACGATAAACTGCAACCCCTGCTGTCAACATAATCGGTTGCGTATTGACTGTTAAGTTGAGATCTTCGGCTGGTCCTTGATTAGCTAATGACCACAAATCCTGTTTAAGAATATCAGCAGCTTCAGAAAATGTTTCGTGCATCAAGGGTAGATCCGCATAACCTTTCATCATGCCGACTGATTGCGAACCCTGTCCAGGAAAAATAAATGCAGTTTTCATATATCACCAGCGTAGTAGCACTGCACCCCAAGTGAAGCCGCCACCTACGCCTTCTAGCACGACGCATTGATCTGATTTAATGCGTCCATCACGCACAGCGATGTCCAAAGCTAACGGCACAGAAGCGGCCGATGTATTCCCGTGCTGATCGACGGTCGTAACCACTTTTTCCATCGGGATTCCAAGTTTCTTGGCAGTAGATTTTATAATACGAATGTTGGCTTGATGGGGAATTAGCCAGTCAATATCCGATGCTTGTAAATTATTAGCTGTGATAGCCTCAGATACGGCTTCTTCTAGAACTTTAACTGCAAACTTGAATACAGTGTTTCCTTCCATAGTAATGAAGGGCGAACCTTGTATCTTACCACCACAGATATTCCCTGGTGCAGCAAGTACTTTGTTATAACTTCCACTGGCATGCAGGTGGCTTGAGAGTATTCCAGGTTGATTACTTTGCGTCAACACGACAGCGCCAGCGCCATCGCCAAACAAAACACAAGTGGTACGGTCAGTCCAGTCAAGAATTCGTGAATAAACTTCGGTTCCTACAACCAGCGCATTCCGGCACTTACCAGAACTTACAAACATATCAGCTGTAGCGAGAGCGTATATAAAACCGCTACATACTGCTTGTACATCAAATGCTGGGCCACCACCGCTAATACCCAGCTTATCTTGCAGGATGCAAGCCGTGCTTGGAAAAATCATATCCGGGGTTGTCGTGGCTAGAATGATTAGATCAATGTCTTGAGCCTGGATGCCAGCAGCATCTATGGCTCTGCGACTTGCTTCAAGCGCGAGGTCACTGGCCATTTGACCATCAGCTGCAATATGGCGTTGAACGATACCTGTCCGCTCACGTATCCATTCATCACTGGTATCCACCATGCGTTCGAGGTCATGATTAGTCAAAATTTTTTCAGGTAAATAACTGCCTGTTCCAATGATCTTTGAATACATGTTTTATTCCACAAGTGCTGAATTAAATTTACTTTTTTTTGCGTTGTGTTGTAATTCTGCTATGTGTTCACTGATATGGCGTAACATTCCCCCGCGCACTTCCTCTGCACCTCGCTTGATAGCCGCACAAAATGCATGCTTATCAGCAGATCCATGACTTTTTATAACAATGCCACGTAATCCAAGCAAACTGGCACCATTATACTCGCGATGATCAACTCGTTGTTTGAATGCGTTGATAACGGGTAAAGCCACAAACCCTGCAAATCTCGTAAATATATTTCGCTTAAATTCCTGACGCAAAAAAGTAGCGAGCATTTGTGCCACACCTTCTGATGTTTTCAAGGCAACATTACCCACAAAGCCATCACAAACTACAACATCTGTTGTTCCTTTATAAATATCATCACCTTCGATATTTCCATAGAAATTTAATCCACTATCTCGTAGTAGTTCTGCAGCTTGCTTGACCACTTCATTACCTTTGATATCTTCTTCGCCTATATTGAGCAAACCAATGCTGGGATCTTTCTTATTTTCAACAGAAGATACTAGCGTGGCGCCCATCATACCAAATTGTAGTAAATGTTCAGCAGTGCAATTGACGTTTGCACCTAAATCCAATATGTAAGTGTGTCCTTTAATGGTAGGCAAAACAACTGCAAGTGCTGGTCTATCAATACCCTGGATAGTTTTTAGAACAAAACGCGAGGTCGCTAACAATGCTCCAGTATTACCAGCGCTGATACATGCCTGAGCTTCACCATTTTTAACCAAATTAATCGCAACGCGCATGGAAGAGTCTTTTTTGTTTCGCAATGCAAGCGCCGGAGGTTCATCCATATTCACGACTTCACTTGCCGCATGTAACCTCATTCGTGGACTAAGAGGCATATCCAGTGAGCGTAATTCAGCTTCGATTACATCAGGGATTCCGACTAAAATAATATCAACCTCGGGATCGCTATGTAGGTACTTAATTGCCGAAGGAACCGTAACATGTGGGCCATGATCACCGCCCATACAATCAATTGCCACAGTAATGTTCACTTTAGGTTACTCTTAATAGTGCGCTATGACAGTTCTAGGCGGTGTTTGATGAAATCAAAGATGTAGATATAGAGATAAGGGATCTATTCGTCGTTTTTAGTTTTGATAACTTTCCTGCCGCGGTAGTATCCATTCGGACTGATATGGTGACGTAAGTGTACTTCCCCGGTAGTAGGCTCTATGGCTAAAGGTGGATTGGTCAAAAAATCGTGGGAACGATGCATTCCACGTTTGGATGGGGATTTTTTATTTTGCTGAACAGCCATGTTATGTTGACTCCAAAAATTAAACTTTAGTGTGCTTGTTTCTTCAATGACTTCAGTGCAACAAATGGATGTTTCTTGATCACTTTTGTTATTTCTGAAGTATTAACAGTATTTTTACTGAATGAACATTGATCTTCCTCATGACGGGGAGAAATAGGCAAACTCAGAATGATCTCATCTTCAATGAGTGTTAGTGCATCAATATCAGGAGATGCTAGAATGGCATCGACCGAAATATCTTCATTATAATATGAGAATTCATCTTGATTTCTTGCTATCAGCAAGCTCGTTTCTATATTCAAGGTATGTTCCAGTTTACCGAGGCAACGTTGGCAACAAAGACTAATCATTCCTGTGATCATTATTTTGAGTGTTGGCCTACCTTTTTCGTCAAAAATACCACTTATCGAGTAAATGATCTCTCCAGAATGATCAGACAAATATTCGCGTAGACGTTCCAATTCAGCGGGCAGGATTTTACCATGATGTACATCGGTATTGCGTACAAAATTGAGAGAATCTATGATAAAACGTTTACCCATAATTTTTGCATGCTATATTTTTTATAGTTAAGTGTCAAAAGCTATTACAAACATTATAACATTTTGAAAACACAGTACGTTCACCCACGAATTATTTTGGGATCCAGTTCATTATATCGCCGCGAACTTCTCCAGCGTCTAAAACTTCCTTTTGAAACAGCAAATCCAGCCATTGATGAAACGCCCTTACAGGATGAAACACCTGAGGCCACCGCTCTTAGATTAGCTGAAAATAAAGCCTATGCTATTGCGGCAATTTATAACGATGCACTTATCATAGCTGCGGATCAGGTAGCTGTTCTGGAAGGTATTCAATTGGGTAAACCGCTGAATTATGCTAATGCGGTCAAGCAATTGCGTTTAATGCGAGGTAAAGAAATTGTTTTTTACACAGCACTATGTCTGTTAAATAGTCATACTAATCGACTGCAAACATGTGTTGTTCCATATTTTGTTAAATTTCGCGAGTTAAGTGATCAGCAAATCGAGCGTTATCTTTCCAAAGAACAGCCTTATCATTGTGCAGGAAGCGCTAAATCAGAGGGACTCGGGATTGCTTTGATCGAACGGATGAAGGGTGACGACCCTAATGCTTTGATCGGATTGCCGCTTATTGCATTGGTGAACATGCTGTTAGCAGAAGGGGTAGAAGTTATTTAATTTTTTCTTTACAGTTACCAGAAGATCAATTAGCCTAATTCTTTTACCTCCCATAAATTCCGTAAGCAGTGTAATGAGCAATGATTGATTTCTAATATGCATAAGCGATTAACCATTAATTTTGTCATCCTGATGTTTTTCGTGAGTATGCTCACAAATACATTAGTTTGGTCATTTAATGATAAGGTTTTTGCACATGAGCTGGATCATCACTATCATGCGACGCTGTTTTCCGTTGATCCACAAAAGCATCTCGATCTTCATCACGCTCTCGGTGATAACGGTGAGCTGGATGCAGAAACACATTTATGTCTTCATGCCGCGGGTCAATATCAGCCTTTTTTCTTAAATGCATCTTTTTTGATAATAGTACCGGTTTCTGAAGCAGAAGCTTTGACGGTATTTGTATCTAAAATTATTCCTGAATCTATTCCGGATTCTCTATTTCGCCCTCCGAAAAATTTCTGGCACGCTACCTAGCTAGCTGGATCTTTAAGCACTCGAGTAGTAGCTCATTATATTGTTTGGGTGTAATACGCTCATCATTATTTAAGTAAAAAGTAAGCTGTATTAAGCAGCATTCGCGCTACACATGCGGCTTAATTCAACCATGCTAGCAATCTGCTCATCATTGTGAGCGCAAGCTATAAGTATTTAATGCTTTTGCAGAGGATGCTATGAAATTTAAATTACAGTGCAAACTGTTACGATCTTGTTCGTTGTCTAATACACAAATCTTGATCCTGCTTCTGGTTTTTTTATATTGCCCATTCCAACTGATGGCAAGTTCTGATTCAGTAGATTTGAATGCTAATAACCCTCTGAATCATCTTACACAATCGCTGCCTCAAGAAAAAGCAGATTTGGCCTTGCGTGATGTGTTGGCGCTCATGTTACAAAACAATCCTGAGCTTGCATCTTTTGCCAAGGAGGTGCTCGCCTTTGAAGGAACAAAACTTCAGGCGAGTAAATTCAAAAACCCGGATTTTGCGATCGAAGCAGAAGACATCAACGCTCTAACTGCTAATGTCCAGCGTTTTACTACTTTTCGCATCAGTCAGTTGTTTGAACTTGGAGGTAAGCGTCGTGCCAGGATGAACGTGGCATCATTGGGTCAGGAATTGGCCGATAAAAGCTATGAAGTCACACGGCTGGCGCTGATTGCAAGAACAGCTAATACCTTTATCGATGTATTAGCAGGGCAAGAGAGGGTGCGGGTAGCAGAGGAAACTTTGCAGCTGACACAGAAAGTTCTTGATTCAGCTTATAAAAGGGTTGAGTCAGGTAAAGCACCGCCGATTGAGGAAACGCGATCCAGGGTGGCGCTTTCAACAGCGAATATCGAGCTTGAGCAAGCGAGACGAGATCTCGCATCAGCGCGCGCGCAATTGGCGCTCTTGTGGGGCAGCACCATGCCAAAATTTGGCAAAGCTTTGGGTGATCTTGAGTCAACTGTTTTAATACCTCCATTTGAAGTGCTTGAGCAACACATTCTAAATAATCCCTTGGCACAGTTTAGTGTGAAAAATATCGAGCATCGTAATGCAATTATCGAACTTGAGAAATCACGGCAAATTCCTGATGTAACGCTGGGGGGGGCAGTAAGGCAATATATGCATACTGACAATACGACTGCTCTCTTGAATTTATCCATACCGATTCCAGTATTCGACCGGAATCAGGGCAATTTGCAGGAAGCTTATCAGCGTTTGAACAAGGCGAAGGATGAGCAGGCTGCAGCCGGGCTATTACTTAGAACGGAACTGACGCGAGCTTATCAGGCATTACAGGCGGCACAGAATGAGGTTAGGCTGTTGCATGATGAGGTATTGCCAGGTGCCAGAAATGCTTTTGAGGTAGCGAATAGGGGTTATGAATTGGGAAGATTCAGCTTCCTGGAAATGCTGGATGCGCAGCGCGCTTTGTTTCAGAACCGGGTTCTGTACGTGCGCGCACTTGCAAATTACCAACGGCTGGTCAATGAGATCGAACGGCTGATCGCGGGACCAATCGATGAACCTTCAGTCATGACCAGCACGCGTCATTCTGGCGATAACGAGGAATACAAGGAGTAAGCAATGGATAAAACACGATGGATGCCTATTATGATCGTGATCATTATTGGTATTGTCCTGGGTGGACTCATTTTGACCTGGGGCAATAATTCAACTGGTTTGCGTCATGGGACAAGTGGTGAGGAAAAGGAAGGGGTTGCCATTGATTCTGCCTCTGCAGAAAAGGAAAGGAATAGTGAGCATGAACCACCTAAAGGTCCTAGAGGAGGAAAGCTTTTTACGACAGATGATTTTAGTGTGGAGGTAACTATTTTTGAAAAAGGAGTGCCGCCTCAATTTCGACTTTATCTTTACAGTAAAGGCAGATTGATTTCGTCTACTGAAGCTAAGGTCAGTCTTACCTTGACAAGACTGGGTGCACCTGCCCAATTATTCCGATTTACGCCTGAAGGTGATTATCTGATTGGTGATCAAGAGGTAGAAGAGCCGCACTCTTTTGACGTGGCGATTATCGCTGATTGGAAGGGCAGAACTTATCGATGGGGATATAGCCAGGTTGAAGCCAGGGTAGAAATGTCGGATGAGACAATGAAGAGTTCCGGCATTCAAATTGCTACGGCTATTCCCGCAATTATAAAACCAATACTCAAATTACCCGGCGAGATCATTTTTAATGAACATACTATCTTACAAGTTGTGCCGCGCATTCCCGGTATGGTTACAGCTGTTATGGGTCATCATGGGCAACATGTTCAAAAAGGAGATGTTCTGGCGGTTATTGAAAGTCCTATGTTGGCTGATTTGCGTAGTCAATACCTGGTTGCCAAGAGAAGACTGGTGCTAGCGCAAACTACCTATGAACGTGAAAAGCAATTATGGGAAGAAAAGATTACGGCCAAGCAGGAGTATCTCACGGCCCGGCAGCAATGGGATGAAGCCAAAATTGCACTGCAGCTTGCGTCAGAGAGGCTGCATGCGCTTGGGGTAAGTCCGCAATCCGGTCTTTCTGAAAAAAATCTTTCCCGTTATGAAATTCGTACCCCCATACCAGGAATCATTACTGCTAAAGCCATCGTCCTCGGAGAGTCAGTTAAAGAAGACACAGCGGTTTATACCGTTGCTGATGTCTCGACGGTATGGGCAGCGATCACGGTTTATCCAAAGGATTTAAATGTGGTTAAAGTTGGACAGGAAGCGACAATTAAAGCGACTGCGTTTGATTTGGAAGGGGAAGGAACTGTCACGTATATCACCACGTTGATTGGTGGGCCAACACGTGCTGCTACAGCGCGGGTTGAACTGGATAACCATGAGGAGAGATGGCGGCCTGGCATGTTTGTCACTGCCGAGCTAGTCGCAGAAGAAATACAGGTACCGGTCGCTGTATCTGTAGAAGCGATTCAGACATTGCGTGATTGGTCAGTCGTATTTGGTCGTTACGGCAATTATTTTGAAGCACGTCCACTGGAGCTTGGCCGCAGTGATGGCACGATGGTTGAAGTGCTCAAGGGATTATCTGCCGGGGAACAATATGCGGTGGGTAACAGCTTTGCCATCAAATCTGAGCTGGGTAAAGCTGGTGCGACTCACGATCACTAAATCATCCAGCCATCTAAGCGGGAGCTATTAATCATGTTTGAACGTATTTTACAGATATCTATCTATCATCGTGGATTGATACTCGCAGCAGTGCTGTTGATGGCTATGGTAGGCATTTACAGCTACCAGAGACTTCCCATTGATGCCGTGCCAGATATTACTAATATTCAGGTGCAAATTAATACGGCTGCACCTGGCTATTCACCAGTTGAGGTGGAGCAGCGTATCACTTTTCCGGTTGAGATCATCATGGCTGGTCTACCCAATCTTGATTATACCCGTTCTCTTTCTCGCTATGGCCTGTCTCAGGTGACAGTCGTCTTCAAGGATGGAACCGATATCTATTTCGCTCGCCAATTGGTCAGTCAGCGAATTCAGGAAGCGAAAGGCAGGTTGCCTTTAGGAATAGAGCCTACCATGGGACCGATTTCTACTGGTCTTGGAGAAATTTTCATGTGGACGGTAGATGCCACGGAAGGGGTGCGCAAAGCAGATGGCACTGTCTATACATCAACCGATTTGCGTGAAATCCAGGATTGGATCATTCGACCCCAGCTACGCATGGTTCCAGGTGTAACAGAAGTGAATTCAATTGGCGGATTTGCCAAGCAATTCCATGTTGCACCTTATCCAGAGAAACTGATCGCTTATGGCCTGACCATTCAGGAGGTGATGGTTGCTTTGGAACGTAACAATCTCAACGTAGGGGCGGGTTATATCGAAAAAAGTGGTGAGCAATATCTGGTCCGGTTACCAGGTCAAGTCACCAATCTGGATGAAATTGGCAATATTACACTCGGCTCTCGGCAGGGGGTTCCAATACGCATTAAGGATGTAGCCGATATTCTGATCGGTAAGGAATTGCGCACAGGCGCTGCTACACAAAACGGTCACGAAGCAGTATTAGGTACGGTGCTTATGCTGATCGGTGAGAATAGCCGGATCGTTTCCCAAGCGGCTGCTAAGAAGCTGGCTGAGATCAATCGCAGCTTACCGGAAGGTGTCGTCGCGACACCTGTTTATGACCGTACTATGCTTGTAGACAGA
This sequence comes from Nitrosomonas sp. Nm33, assembly GCF_900107265.1. Classification (GTDB taxonomy): domain Bacteria; phylum Pseudomonadota; class Gammaproteobacteria; order Burkholderiales; family Nitrosomonadaceae; genus Nitrosomonas. Next base: position 59,658 of record NZ_FNPJ01000009.1, read on the forward strand.
ACGATTCATACTGTCGCTACCAATCTGCTGGAAGGTGCTGTGCTGGTCATTGTGGTGTTGCTTCTGTTTCTGGGTAATCTGCGTGCAGCCCTGATCGCTGCATTGGTTATTCCGCTTTCAATGTTGTTGACGTTCAGCGGGATGGTGACCAACGGTGTCAGCGCTAACTTGATGAGCCTGGGGGCGCTTGATTTTGGCATTATCGTGGATGGCGCGATTGTGATTGTCGAGAACAGTATCCGCCGCTTGGCGCATGAACAGATGCGGTTAGGACGAACATTAACCCCTGCTGAACGTCTTGCGATGGTATTTGATGCAACCAGGGAAGCTCGGCAGGTGCTGATTTATGGTGAGCTGATCATCATCATCGTCTATTTGCCCATTTTCGCGCTAACGGGTGTGGAAGGTAAAATGTTTCATCCTATGGCTTTTACAGTGGTGACAGCGCTGGTAGGAGCAATGATTCTGTCCATCACATTTGTGCCGGCAGCCATAGCGCTTTTTCTATCCGGTAAAGTTATGGAACAAGAGAGCTCAGCGGTAACTTGGGCGAAACGAATGTATATGCCCATGCTAACCGCATCAATGCGTAATCGTGAACTTACAGTTACCATTGCTGTGGTCATTGTTGTGCTTTCAGGATTATTGGCAACACGCATAGGAAGTGAGTTTGTGCCCAGCCTTAACGAAGGGGATATTGCGCTGCATGCCATTCGTATCCCGGGTACTAGCCTGACGACAGCAGTTGAAATGCAAAACGAACTGGAAGAAACCATCAAATCATTTGCCGAGGTGGATCGAGTGTTTTCCAAGATCGGAACTGCCGAGATTGCCACGGATCCCATGCCACCAAGTGTTGCAGATGTTTTCATTATGCTTAAACCGCAATCGGAATGGACCGGACCCTATCACACTAAGGCGGAGTTGATCGCTGCGATGGAGCATGCTGTGCAGAAAGTGCCCGGCAATAACTATGAGTTTACCCAGCCGATACAGATGCGTTTTAATGAATTGATATCAGGCGTGCGAGCAGATGTGGCGGTAAAAGTATTTGGCGATGATATGAATACGCTATTTGCTCTGGGTGAACAAATCGAAGAGCTGCTTGGAACTGTTCCAGGTGCATCGGATGTAAGAGTTGAGCAAGTTACCGGGCTGCCCGTACTTTTCATCCAAATGGATCGAGAAAAAATGGCTCGATTTGGATTGAATGTGACAGATATACAGGATGTCGTTGCGATTGCGGTAGGCGGACGTAATGCAGGACTTATTTTTGAAGGTGATCGCCGTTTTGATCTGCAAGTAAGGTTGCCAGAGCATTTGCGTGGTGATATTGAGGCGCTCAAACGTTTGCCAATCGGCATACCTGTCGTAAATATGGGAGGGGCTGCAAATATGCCCCCAGCAGCCGTTGCTCCTGGGTATGTGACACTGGGCGAATTGGCTGACATTCATATTGTTCAAGGTCCCAACCAGGTCAGTCGTGAAAATGGCAAACGAAGAGTGGTGGTGACTGCGAACGTGCGAGGCCGTGACCTGGGTTCTTTTGTCAGTGAGGCAGAAACACTGATTGCTGAAAAAATACAAATCCCCACTGGCTACTGGTTGACATGGGGCGGGCAGTTTGAACAAATGATTTCCGCTGCGCAACGCCTTCAGATAGTGATTCCAGTTGCACTCGGGTTGATTCTGCTTTTGCTCTATACCATGTTCGGCAATTTCCGTGATGGATTATTGATGTTCACAGGGGTTCCATTTGCATTGACGGGTGGTGTGGTGGCGCTATGGTTACGCGATATTCCGCTATCCATTTCTGCGGGAGTAGGCTTTATCGCTCTCTCTGGCGTGGCTGTATTAAATGGTTTGGTAATGCTGGCCTTTATCCGTAATTTGCGTGAACAAGGGTTGGCGTTGGATGATGCCGTTCAGCAAGGAGCGCTTACCCGACTGCGCCCAGTGCTGATGACAGCGCTGGTAGCCGCAATCGGGTTTGTGCCAATGGCACTGGCTACCGGTACCGGTGCAGAGGTGCAGCGACCACTGGCCACCGTGGTGATTGGCGGTATTCTATCATCCACGGCGCTGACGCTACTGGTTTTGCCAGTGCTCTATCAATGGATTTACAGAAAAAAAACAGTTACTGAGATAGTTCATAGTGGGCCATGATTAGCGGATCTGGTTTAATATGTATATGTTTTACTGAGACTAAATACTAGATATAAAATACATCATTTGCATTATATACGCTTCCCAGTCTATTTTTTATAATTGTTACGCTGTTAAACATTAAAAATGAAATCAAAAATTGCAAAAGTATTTCATAAGACGATTTTGAATAAAGTCTCTGGGTTTACTTTTTATCTTCTTTTGCAACTAGAGAAATCATTTAAAGTAAGAGCAGCAAGCGATCAAATATTTTTTTGTAAAGATCAATTATCTTAATTAGGAGGTGGGCCATGAAATATAACATTTTATTTTTCATATTTGTACTTTTCAGCGGTAGTACATTGGCCGATTGGGCTTCGATTCGGGTTCCGGCTGAATGGAAGCCCGTGAAAGGGGAAAAGGATTTTTATATCGAGCCAAGTAGTATTAAAAAAAGTGGTGACAGAGCAACAATGTGGTCTTTAATCAATTATGGCACCCCCATGCAAGTAGAGAATATGAAACATTTATCATCAACAGAATTAGGTGAATATGATTGCAAAGATAAGAAATATAAAACACTTGCTTTCTATTGGTATCCAGATCCTGATGCGAAAGGAAAAGTAACATATTCTGAAACTACTTCCTCCAATTGGGAGGCAATTATTTCAAATTCACCTACCGAAGTGGCATGGAAAACTGCATGTGGCATACAATAGTAAAGAATCAGAAGGGTCGGATTTTTGATGATAGCTGGAAATTTCATAGGAATTTAACTGAATCCACCCTTATCGATTTTTAATCGAAATTGAACACTGAATTAACTATCCTTTCCATTCTTTTGTTACTAACTGCAACAAAGTTGTTAGGTTTGTCAGGTTTGCTAACTAACTGTATATCAGCCTATATGAACCGATATGAGACTTCTGCATAACTGGTTTTTGGGATAGTTTGGAATTTTTAAGTGATTGATTTTATGAGCTACATATATACGGAAAAAACTCTAAAAATACGGTTATGCAGAAATATCTTTAGTCTGTAGGCTATGTAACCGAATAGTGTGGAAATTTTTTATCTACTGAATTTATCATGGTATGGTGATGCCAATTGATAGGTATAGAAATTATATATTTCAAAAGGTTAAGAAATTTGATTATATTTTTCAACGCAGTTTGATGACATAACCTTTTATTTTGCTTAACACGCAGAATAGGGGGCAGGTCGCGAATCAAGAAAAACAAGTGCAAAAGGTATCAGTTATTGTATAGTGTTGACTACTTCTCTGATCGATTGTATTCAGAATTTTCTCAATCATAAATCATTCCCAGCTTATACCAGTGATAGGGTGTCAGCGTAGAGTCTTTTTAATGTCTACTGCCTACAATTACCATTTAATAGTTGTTTCGGGATTGCTCATAATAAAAAAAGCGTAGCGAGCCCTAAAAAATGAAGAAACCACCGCTATTGGTGACAGCGGTGATCATGACGCTGGAGCCAATGGCTGGATCGCGACCCATTTTTATTTGAGCATGAGGTTTTTGGCTAATCGTGATTTTAGCGATCTCTTTTTGATCTTTTAGGTCAACAATTGATATTTTTTCCCCTCAAAGTTGGTCACATAGGCACAAAGTCGCAGCTCAGCAGCTTGAGCGCTGAAAGAGCTCGCTATGGAGTAGAGTAACGTAAGGCAGAAAATCCCGACACCAACTATCACCGAGTGTAGTTTGCTCATGGATTGCCTCCTTGTGTACTGAAGTAAGCTGGTTAATAAACTTTTAGCTGAGCTCAATCTTTGCCAGACAAATATCATTCTTATTTCACTTATTTGTAAATTATTCTACAATATTTGTAATATCAGTAACTAAGTTATATTAGTTATGAATTCTGCAACGAATCAATGGCTTCTTTTGATCGTAAGTCTGCCTATGAACAGTGCAACGGCACGCATGCGTATCTGGCGTGCCCTGAGAGCCCTTGGTTGCGGCTTGTTGCGCGATGGTGCTTACCTGCTCCCCTACAGTCCGCTGCAACAACAGGCTTTGAAGGTCTTATCCGCTGACACTGTGCGCGAGGGTGGTAGCGCCTGGTTGCTGATCGTGCATGCACAGTCCGAAGATGAGAACGATGCCTACCGTGCACTATTCGACCGTACTGGCAACTATCTCGAGTTATTTAAAGCGTTGGCAACCGCTCGCAAAACCCTTGCAAAACTAGCGCCGCAGGAAATTACAAAATCGCTGCGTAAGCTGCGCCGTGAGTATGAAGCAGTTCGGGAGATCGATTATTTTCCTAACGATACCAGTGCTCAGGCGGAAGCAGTCTGGATGGATTTTGTGAGTGCGGCAGACAGTCTATTGTCACCCGATGAGCCGCATGCCATAAGCGCAGCAATTGCGCGTTTGGCATTAAGTGATTACAAGGGTCGTACCTGGGCGACGCGCCGCCATCTTTGGGTAGACCGCGTTGCCAGTGCCTGGCTCATCCGTCGTTTTATCGATCGAGAAGCACATTTCCTGTGGCTGGAGTCGCCCAGCCATTGCCCGGCTGACGCCCTCGGCTTCGATTTCGATGGTGCTACATTCACGCACATTGGTGATCGCGTGACCTTTGAAGTATTGCTTGCCAGTTTTGGATTAGAACAGGATCGTGGCTTGTTGCAGTTAGGGGCAATGGTACATGCGCTGGATACTGGGGAGGGCTTCGTGCCTGAAGCTAATGGCTTTGAAGCCATGCTGGCTGGTGCACGGCAACGTACCGAGGACGATAATCATTTATTGAACGAGATTAGCGTTGTTCTCGATTTGCTGTATGCGCATTTTTCAAATGATCTGCAGAGTTCAGAAATACAAAAATAAAGGAAAGGATGATGATGGATATTCAGTCAACTACTTCAACACCGAGCTATACGTTATGGCAACTTATTCTCTACATGCTGCGACTTGGCACCTTGGGATTCGGCGGTCCAGTGGCGTTAGTGGGATACATGCATCGTGATTTGGTGGAGGATCGCAAGTGGATTACTGAAGCTGATTACAAAGAAGGGCTGGCGCTCGCGCAGCTTGCACCTGGACCGCTTGCAGCGCAACTTGGCATTTATATGGGATTTGTGCATTATCGCATCCTCGGTGCCACGCTGGCCGGCCTTGCGTTCGTTCTCCCATCGTTTTTAATAGTAATAGCGCTTGGCTGGGCTTATGTGCAATATGGTGGCTTGGCCTGGATGCAAGCGGTGTTTTATGGCGTAGGCGCAGCAGTCATTGGCATCATCGCGATCAGCGCAAAAAATTTAACCATCAAGAATGTCGGCAAAGACAAATTGCTTTGGGCGATTTACCTGCTATTGGCCACCCTTACCGTAATTACTGAATCGGAAATTGCGTCGCTATTCATAATTTCCGGCATTTTTGTATGGCTCTGGCGCGCACCACCGAAATGGTTTCACAAAGGTGATCTCCATGTCGCCACTTTCACTCAGCTACCCATAATCAGCGGGCTATTTGCTAGCGCAGATGTCTCCTTGTTGACACAAATTGCTTTGTTTTTTGCAAAGGCTGGCGCTTTCGTATTTGGTTCGGGTCTTGCCATCGTGCCATTCCTGTATGGAGGCGTAGTAACAGAATACCAATGGCTTAACGACAAGCAGTTTGTTGATGCAGTCGCTGTGGCGATGATCACCCCTGGGCCGGTAGTCATTACTGTCGGCTTTATCGGTTACTTGGTTGCGGGCTTGCCTGGTGCATGCATTGCTGCACTGGCAATTTTCTTGCCATGCTATCTATTTACCATCATCCCGGCACCTTACTTCAAAAAATATGGCAGGGTGCCAGGCGTTCTTGCATTCGTGGATGGCATTACCGCTGCCACGATTGGCGCCATTGCCGGTGCAGTGATCGTGCTGGCACAGCGTTCCTTGATTGATATTCCAACCATCCTGATCGCTGTGGTAACGGCTGTTTTGCTGTGGAAGTTCAAGAAGCTGCCGGAACCTGTGATTATTGTTGTCGCAGCTCTCATCGGCTTGATCGTTTATCCGCTAAATCACTAAAAAAGGAGTATCTGATGACTTATCAAATGAAACCACTGGCCTGCGATCCAGCGAAGCTAACCAGTTTGTCCGAGAAACTGATCGTTAGTCATTATGAAAACAATTATGGTGGTGCGGTAAAGCGCCTGAATGCGATTACCACGCAACTGGCTGAACTCGATTTTGCCAATGCCCCCGTGTTCGTATTGAATGGATTGAAACGCGAAGAACTGATCGCCAGCAATTCAATGATCTTGCATGAAGTCTATTTCGATAGCCTTGGTAACAGCGGAGTATTAAGTGGCGATTTGAATGCCGCACTAGTACGCGATTTCGGTAGCATCGAACGCTGGCGTGCTGAGTTCACCGCAATGGGCAAGGCACTCGGTGGCGGCTCCGGTTGGGTATTGTTAACCTATTCTCCGCGCGACGACAAGCTTGTTAACCAATGGGCATCGGATCATACCCATACGCTGGCGGGTGCTACACCGATTCTTGCGCTCGACATGTATGAACATTCTTATCACATGGACTACGGTGCAAAAGCCGCTGCGTATGTTGATGCTTTTATGCAAAACATTAATTGGAGAAAAGTAACAGAAAGCTATATGCACTGCCAAAAACAGCTTTGAACGAGTGACTTTGAACAGACTGCTGGTGCTGAATGCCACATCGGTCGCTCAAAGAATGAATCAATGTAACAAAAAAGCGAGGTGACATTATGAAATGGATTACCCGCGAACATCCAAAAATCGACTAAATCGCATGCCCGTGGTTGATTGCAAGATTCATCGACCAGGGTTAGGCAGAAATACGAGCTGGCTGCATGTAATGAAATCAAATTTACTATTAGGAATCTAAATATTTTATTCCTTAGAATACTCCCACTAAGGAGCATTAAATTAATTTGTTGATTCTAATGAACCTAAAGCGGTTTTAGGATGAATTATCAAATTCTAATAAAAAATCTGGGACAAAGTGATTTTTCCTCTTACTTTTTACTTTAGGAGGCACACAAAATGTTACATTCTCTTTTCCTACAGCATTCCCTACTGGTTGCTGCATTGATTTTGAGCTCGGCTGGCGCGCATGCTACTGATACGAAAACTGCTCTGGATACTGTCAAGATTGAGCAATTGACTGGCCTGAAAGGCAAATTTTCTCAAGAAGAAAATGTCTTCAAAATCGGTAAACCGCGTACCGATGTCAAAATTCAGGTCGATAAATGGATGATGCCTCCCTTTATGGGATTGGGATCCTGGGCTGCGTTTACACCTGCCCAAAATGGAGAGGTCATCATGACGGGAGACACAGTACTGTTTGAGGATGAAGTAAATCCCGTCATGAGTGTCGCACTCGATTCAGATCTGGAAGTCACGGCTTTGCATAACCACTTTTTCTTCGATCAACCTAAGGTTTATTTCATGCACATCGGTGGCAAGGGCACAGTGTCGCAACTCGCCACCGGCGTCAAGAAAATGTATGACAAGGTCAGTGAAATCCGCGCTGCAAAACCAAACCCTATGACAGTATTTCCTGCTGGAACGATTACCCAGGAAAGCAAGATTACAGCTGCCCCATTGGAAGAAATCTTTGGCATGAAAGGAGAGTCCAATAACGGCATGTTTAAAGTTACTATAGGCCGTGAAGCAACCATGCATGGTGTAAAGGTCGGCAAAGAAATGGGCGTTAACACCTGGGCGGCATTTGCTGGTTCTGATACGCAGGCCGTAGTGGATGGTGATTTCGTGCTGCTCGCAGACGAGTTACAGTCAGTTTTAAAAATTATGCAGGGGGGTGGTATTAACATTGTTGCGATTCATCAGCACATGACTCAAGATCAGCCACACTATTTATTTATACACTATTGGGGCAAGGGCAGCGCGCAGGATTTAGCAAAAACAGTTAAATTCGCCTTGGATAAACTTTCAAAATATAGCATAACCAGATAATTTTGATTATAATGCAAGGATGGCATATTCATTGGATTTTCGCCGTAAAGTCTTATCTGTTCGAGAGAAAGAAGGACTTACGATAGCCGAGGTGGCAGCGCGGTTTGATGTGGGTATAGCAAGCGTTGTTCGCTGGATCAAGCATGTTGATCGCAAACCTCAAGGGTTTCGCAAACGCAAGATTGATCTTGATGTATTGCGGCAGGATATTCTCGATTATCCCGATGCCTGTCAGTACGAGCGAGCAAAACGTTTGGGCGTGGCGCAGAA
>NZ_FNPJ01000082.1 GCF_900107265.1 Nitrosomonas sp. Nm33
ATCGGGAAAAGCCGTGCGGGCAACACTACGAAAATCCACCTGGCTGTTGATAGTTATGGTTTGCCGGTTGAATTTGAAATCACCGGTGGAGAAGTGAATGATTGTTCTGTAGCACCGCAGCTGATTGCCAGGTTACCTGATGCGCAAGCGATTGTAGCGGATAAGGGCTATGACAGTGAGTGTATACGTGAGCAGATAATAAAGAAGGGAACCAGGGCTGTGATTCCAGGAAAGCGCAATTCGTTGAAGGGTAACGCAGATATGGATTGGGGCTTGTATAGATATCGACACTTGGTGGAAAACGCTTTTGCCCGACTAAAACAGTATCGGGCAGTGGCAACACGATACGACAAACTAAAGAGAAATTATGAAAGTATGGTTGCCATGGCATGCGGGTATCTGTGGCTACCTGTGTGAAATGTCAACAGACTCTAGTAAACAAATATCCATAATTATTCTTTTATTAGTTAGATTATCTAGAATAATTAGAAATCAGATTCTACAAAATTTAATAAATGATTATTGCGTCCCACACCTTCTACCGTCATGCGCAAATTGCACTTGTTATAAATCGCTTCTGAAACAGGGTCTTCTCCAGCTTCAGCCAGAACTCATCAGTAAGCATCAATCGGGGCATAGCAAACTCATTTTGTTAGTGATATGAGAATCTACCAATTTATAGTAGGCAATTACACTTGTAATTATAAAACATAGATAGAGGTTGAAAATGAGTCATATACTAGATCAAGTACAAGACCAGATAGAATCATTACTGCCAAAAATTGAACATATTTATAAGGATTTACATCAGAACCCTGAGTTATCAATGCAAGAATTCAGAACTTCTAAAATAGCTGCAGATCATCTAAGAGATTTGGGCTTTGAAGTGTCAGAGAATTTAGGAATTACTGGTGTTGTCGGAATTATGAAAAATGGTGATGGTCAGGTTGTTATGCTGAGAGCTGACATGGATGCATTGCCTATGGAAGAGAAAACAAATTTACCTTATGCAAGCAGAGCTGTAGGTGAAACATCAGATGGTATAAAAACACCTGTTTCACATATGTGTGGACACGATCTCCATGTAGCTTGGATGATGGGAGCTTCAGAGATTCTCTCCAAGAATAAAAATTTATGGAAGGGAACTTTAATGGTTGTCTTTCAACCTGGGGAGGAAATCGGAAAAGGTGCTTTAGCTATGATTGATGATATGAAAGACAAATTCCTGAAACCAGATATTATTTTAGGGCAGCATGTAATGGTCGGTAAAGCCGGTACTGTAGGATATAAAGCGGGAGCAATCCTTACCGCTGGTGATAGTTTACATATAAAATTTCATGGAAGAGGAGCTCATGGGTCAATGCCGCAAAACTCCATAGACCCAGTTATGATAGCCGCTCATTCCGCAGTCAGGTTGCAAACAATAGTTTCTAGAGAAATCTCACCTTTAGATAGCGCAGTTTTAACTATCGGATCAATTCAAGCAGGTACCACAGAGAATATCATCCCAGATGATGCTGTTTTAAAGATAAACATGCGCAGCTACAAAGACTCTGTCAGGGAAAAAATGATAAAATCCGTAGAAAGAATTTGTCTTTGTGAAAGTCATGCTTCTGGTGCATCAAAACCAGAAATAAAATTCATTGATAGCTATCCGGTAACTGAAAATGATGAATATGCCACAAAAAAATTAAGCGAAAATTTCATTAGTTATTTTGGCGACAGATGTTACGAGACTAAACCAGCTACCGCGAGTGAAGATTTTAGCTACTTTGGTAGAAGGTGGGGTGTACCTTATGTATTTTGGTTCATTGGTAGCACAGAAAAAGGAGAGTGGGAAAAAGCAGTGAATGAAGATAAGGTAGAGAGTATTCCTGCCAATCACTCATCTCAATTCAAAATAGAATTAAACCCTACAGTTAAAACCGGATTAGAAGCCATGTTAGTAGCAGCACTTGCATGGCTTTAATACAATGGGAAACACAGGCATATGCTTTATGCCTGTATTACTGGTGAAAATAGTGGATAGCATATTACATTTCATAGACCTATTTGGTACATTTATATTTGCCTTAAGTGGTGCTGTAATTGGAGTAAAGAAAAATTATGATGTGTTTGGAGTCTTTGTTATATCTCTAGTTACCGCTGTAGGAGGTGGTGTAATAAGAGACATTTGTATATCTGCAACTCCACCTGCTGGACTTATAACCATCGAGTATTTAATAGGAGTATTCCTTGCAATAATTATAGTTTCATTTTTCCAAAAATTAATTCTTTCCTTCCAAAAACCAAGTACATTTTTTGATGCGATAGGATTAGGGTTTTTTGCCGCGTTTGGTGCTAACAAAACCTACCAGTATACTGGTAGTATACAGCTATCAGTTATTCTTGGTTGTGCAAGCGCTGTAGGTGGTGGTGTTTTTAGAGATATTCTAACAGGGAAAAGCCCTTCAATATTCACACAGGATCTTTATGCTAGCGCGGCAATAATAGGTTCTTTAATTGAAATAATGGGTTCAACTGGAGTTATAGACAACAGGATTAGCATATGGGTTTCTATTTTAACAACAACAACGATCAGGATGTTAGCCATCAAATATAAAATAAAACTCCCATCGATAAAAAATAAAAATATGTAAGCAATCCATTTAACCACAAAAATTATTAATAATGTATGAATATTACGACTTCTGTTGACATTTTAAAGAAGCCAAATTACTGCTGAGATAAACTGTATAAACTCTATGTAATTTCTAGCTATTTTTTCATAGCGTGAGGATATTCTTCTGTAATGCTTAATTTTGTTGAAGAAACACTCAATCAAATGACGCGCTTTATAAACGAACCAATCATAATCAGTTACATTGATTCGATTGCTACGAGACGGAGTCTCAGCTTCGTTTCGTTTGAGATGTATCCTCTTCACAGCGAGTTACTCTACAGTACGCGTGCGCATATGCTACACGTCGATCTGATTGAGCGTTCAATAGCCTTTTTGCCGTTTCCTCTAACGACATTCCCAATTCTAAAGGAAGCAATACTGCCTGAGTCGTCAACACACAGCCGTGGTTTTGGCTGCTTTCAACAATTCTCGTGCCAACACTAACTGATTTGCTCCGCCCGCTCTTCTCGCCATAATTTTTCCTCGTAATCTATGGCAATATTATCTCATTTCCTAATGAGAGCTTGAATTAAGCGCGTATTGGCAACGATACATGACGATACAAGCTTAAGGAAAAAACTTTCACCGATTGCAAAGGCAATCATGCTGAGTTTTTAATCACGATGCGAGGTCGGTATTATTATTGTTGCCTTGTTGGCGAGTTAAACCAGGCTCCCCATAGCAACGAGACGCCAATTATTGCGGAGACCGTCGACGCTATAAATATAGCGATTTTAGCGGCATCAAGGTCATTTGATGAAGGGAAAGCTTGAGCAGCAACGAAAAGTGACATTGTGAAGCCAATTCCCGCCAATGCTGCAGCACCGACCAACTGCGTCCAGGAATAGGCTTCTGGTTTATCAGCAATCCCCGCTCGAACGGCCAGAACTGAGGCGGCGACCATTCCAACGGGTTTTCCAACCACAAAGCCTGTGAGTATGGCGAGCACCAATGGCTCTCGCCCATCAATGATTCCTGTCGACAAAACGACCCCGCCATTGGCTAACGCAAAAAGTGGCAACACCAAATAACTCGATCGTGCCCCAGCGTGCCTTAACAGACGCGCAGCTGGAGACTCAAGACGATCATATATCGTATCCAGTGCCTGGAGGACTGGCAGTGATGGGCCATGCCTTAGGAATTCTCCTGAATACTGAGAGCTGGCAGCGATGATTGTATTTGCCTGCGCCATCAGCACATGCATATTCGGGGGTGGTCGAGTTGGGATAAATATCGCGAGTATGATACCGGCAAGTGTGGCATGTACGCCGCTCGCATTGAAGCATGCCCAGAGAACGAGGCCGAGCAACAGGTACGGCGTGAGTTTATAAATTCGTCCGCGGTTCAGCACGGCCAGGCCGGCGCATGTCATAGCAGCACCAACGAGATACCCAAGTTGTAAGTCGGTCGAATAAAACACGGCAATAACAAGTATTGCGCCAATATCATCAACGATGGCCGCCGCAGTCAGGAAGACGCGCAATTCCAACGGTACACGCCGCCCCATCAGTGCGATCAGTGCAACTGCGAAAGCTGTATCCGTCGCCATCGGGATTCCCCAACCATGCGACCATATACCGTCAGGAACTATTGCTATGTAAAGCAAGGCGGGCACCAACATCCCACCGAGTGCCGCTGCAATGGGTAAGATTGCTGAACGTAATCGCGCTAAATGACCAACAGTGAATTCGCGTTTTATTTCCAAACCTACAACTAGAAAGAAAATTGTAAGTAGCCCATCATTAATCCAATGCTGAATCGAGAGGCTGAAACTTGTTTCTCCAAATGTCAAACCAAAATCTTGTTTCCAGAAAGCTTCAAATATTGAGTTATGGGCGGAATTACTAACAATCACTGCCGTAACTAACGCAAGTAGCAATAAGGCCCCCGCAGAAGGTCCCCATTTAATAAAATCAAACGCCGCCACACGAACGCGATACCCTAATGTTTCAAGCATTGCTTCATTAAGGGAGTACTGGTCCCACGGGCCCTTATACTGACGGCCATTGATAAAGAAAGTTGGTGTGATATTTACGCCGCTATGGCTGGCACTGGCTAAGCCTGCATCGACGTTTTCGCGGGCCAACTGATCTGCCTTCTTTGTGTCTTCGGCGTCTGTTGCAGTAAGACCGAGATCCGCAGCGACTTCCGCCAAGTCTTCTTCCATCAATTGCACGGATCGGGTCATTAATTTCATATGGGCTTTCCAAAAACTTTCCGAATCCCTTGCATGCTCCACCAACTCTGCAGCACGCCGCGCCAGTGTGTTTCCCGGGACAGGTCGGTGCCTGAAAACATAGCGCATTTGGTCACCAAACTTGTCGCGAATACCCGAAATAACTTCATTGGCCGCGCGACAATTGGGGCACGCATAACTTCCATATTCAACAATTGTTACTTTTGCGTGCGGCGGTCCGATCACGTGGTCTGATGATTCATCCACGGGTGGATCGAGCCTGCGTTTCTGATTTCTTTCTGTCATATATCGAACTCTCCGATGCAGGAATCGCGGCGGTGTGCCAAGATACTGATCAATCTATCTATCATCTTAAAGTTCCGATAGTATCGGGGTGACGGCTTACCAATCCGCAGATAAGTCGTAGTCCCGAATTGACACAAATGAAGAACTTCTCGCGTATAGGAAAAATAAACGCCCCTTTTTTGCTAAAGTTGATTATACGTAAGCCGGATGTTTAATCAAACATGCTGCTGAATGCTCAAAAAGCGTCTGTTTTTGCTTAAAGTAGTGTGACACTTCAACAAGAGTTAATCCATTTTCTTTAAAGAACTTAAATTTTCGTCCTCCATTTCATCTCTTCATTTTATGGAATTATGGGCTCCATGAAAATCAGCATACCCCACCAGTTGCGCTCTATATTGGACAGCATCCGTTACTTACCGCTCAGCTCCAAACCCCGTAAAGGCTCGCGCGTCGAAAGGATAGTGACGAGGCGTATGCTGAATGGTTATCCATTGATCAGTTGTGAATGCGGCTATTGCCCAAACACCATTGAAGCGACCGACACCTGAATTCTTTTCACCCCCAAAGGGGTTATAGGGTAAATCGTTGACCGGCTGATCATTGATATGCGCCATGCCTGATTCGAGTTGTTGTGCGAATAGAAGGCCGCGCTCGGCATCTTGTGTAAACACAGCGGCAGCAAGTCCAAGATCAGTGTCGTTAGCGATTTTCAGCGCATCGGCTTCATCGTGTGCACGTATGAGCGGCGCGATGGGGCCGAAGGATTCCGTTTGTGCCAACTGCATCTCATTGGTAACTTGGGAGAATACATGGGGTGGAAGTACCAAACCTTGTGCGTCACCACCCAACATTTGTCGGGCTCCCGATGAAATGGCATCGTGAATCCGTTGCTGCAGTCCGTTTAACTGGGATTCATTGATAATGGGACCGATCATTGTATCAGGGGCATTTGGGTCACCTGCTTTCAGTTGACGCACTCGATCCACAAAGCGTTCTACAAAATCATCGTAAATCCGATCATCAATAATGAAGCGATTAATACTCATGCAGGTTTGGCCCTGGTGTAGAAATTTACCAAACACGGCAGCTTCCACAGCTTGTGCCAAGTCGGCATCACTCAATACCACAAATGGGCCATTACCGCCTAATTCCAGTTCGAGTCTTTTTAGTATTGGTCCCTCGGCAGCTAATCTGGCTATATTGCGGCCGACCGGTGTTGACCCGGTAAATGATATGACACGAGGAATGGGGTGGGTGACAAATGCATCGCCAATCTCGCTGCCTGCACCCACGATAACGCTGAGTACGCCCGGAGGCAATCCCGCCTCTTCAAGGATTTTTGCAAGCAGCAATCCACCCGTTACGGGAGTATCACTGGCTGGCTTGACCACGACAGCATTCCCAACAGCAAGCGCGGGTGCTGCAGAACGAGCAGTGAGCTGGAATGGCCAATTCCAGGGGCTGATCACACTAACGACCCCAACGGGTTTGCGATACATACGGCTTTCCTTGCCGGGAATATCCGCCGGAAGAATCCGGCCTTCCACCAAATAAGGCAGCGTGGTTGCCTCGAGCAGCACGCCATGTACGGCATTCCATTCCAGATTGGCTTTGATGCGTGTACCACCGGACTCTTGAATAATCCATGTGACAATCTCTTCACGTCGCGCTTCCATGATCTGTGCCGCACGGCGCATGATTGCCGCCCGCTCACCCGGTAATAATGCCGCCCATTCAAGTTGTACCTTGGCGGCACCACGATAGGCTTCGTCCATGTCATCGCGATTGGCATGCGGTATTTCGACAAGAACTTTACCATCATAAGGATTAAAGTCGTTTAAAACCTTTGCTCCCTTGCCGTGGCGCCACTGGCCGTTGATCAGTAACTGATCGAAATTTGAATAGGGCTGTGGAGATTCTTTTTTCTTTTCCATAATGCATTCCTCATGCGTGTTTTCGTAGAAAATCCACTCAAAGTGTAGTACAAAAATTTGTACTACAGCCGAATGATCGGTTTAATCGTGACACCTTTCTCACTATCTTCAGCGGCCTGATTGATTTGATCGAAGGAATAAAACTTCACCAACTTGTCAAAAGGAAATTTTCCCTGTTTATATAGCTCAACGAGTGCCGGAATAAAAAGATCCGGTTTGCTATCGCCTTCGATGATTCCGATGATACGTTTTCCTGTCGTCATCACACCGTTGACATCGAAGCTCGCTTCAGTACCCAAGGCAGGGGCGCCGACAATACCGCATGTTCCCCGGATAGCCAGTGCATCAATGGCTTGACGCAATACGGCAGGGCGTCCACTTGATTCCAATGTGAAATCCGAACCTCCTCCGGTAATTTTGCGAACTGCTTCGACCGGATCAGTTTCTCGGCTGTTAATAGTATGGGTTGCACCGAGTTCCATCGCCAAGGCTAGGCGCGAAGGAATTACGTCTGCCGAGATGATTGTAGTAGCGCCCGCAGCATGTGCTGCCATCACGGCACTGAGTCCCACTGCACCGCCACCAAAAGCTGCAAAACTGCTTCCGGGGCTAACTTTTAACGCATTTATAACCGCTCCTGCACCGGTCTGAATACCGCAACCTAGCGGACCTAGCAACTCCAAGGGCGCATCTTTGGGGACTTTAATGACGTTACGCTCATGCACAAGGGCAAATGTGCCAAACGACGATTGCCCGAAGAAATGGTCATGAATCGGTTCTTGTGCATTGCCTGTTGCAAAGGTTGACGTGCTGCCATCTTCGCGTGCGCCACCGAAATTCAATGCATAAAAATGCTCGCAGTAGGTCAGGTCGCCACGTAAACAAGGTTTGCAGTGGCCGCACCACATATAGGTCAGCACCACATGGTCACCAACAGAGACTTTCTTCACATGACTGCCAATCTGTTCGACCACTCCCGAGCCTTCATGCCCCAACACCACCGGCAAAGGCACTTTGTAGAGCTGATCACGCGCGACCATATCGGTATGACACATTCCCGTTGCTACGATCCGGACGCGCACTTCATCGGCGCGTGGGTCATCCTGCATCACGTCTTCAATCTGAAAAGGTCCACCTTTTTGACGGACAACGGCTGCCTTGATTTTATTCACGTGTACCTCCGCTTTGGAATGGTTATTTTCTATTCAAAGTCAAAATGAGACTAGCGAATGCCGGATTTCCCCGGCGCAAGAATTCCATTTGGATCCAATGCTTTTTTAAGTGTTTTGTGCACATTTCTCTGTACCTGGCCATAGGTTTCAGCCACTTTATCCATAAATGCCGTGTTGACGCGGTAAGTGCCATACCCCCGCGCAGAGAATTCAGTCAGCAATTCATCAAAACACTGGTAGGCTGCTTTCGTCTGCTCCGGGTCGGTCTTATCGTACAGTACGTCGACAATATGATGCATATCACGCATCCCGACGATGAATTCACCGGAATAATCCAGGCCGTATTTGGCAAGAATCTGCTTGGTCAGAGCCATCTGTTTGAGCGTTTCACTGCCTCGCGCCTGTGAGACGGGTGCGAACCACATCGACCCGCCACCTCCGCGCCAGTTATATAACGAAAATTCCGTAAGTGTCATTTCTCCGCGCATAAGCTTAGCGCGATAAACAAATGCGGGATCCTCCGCCGCTTCCTGCTCCGTCAGAATTTTTGCCTTGCCCGATCGACCGAATGACTGCCTCACGATGTTCCAGTTCACATCAATCTGTTCCTGCGTGCCATAGAGCGCGGCATAGACATTCCAGATTCCCAGTTTATGGTCTTTCATAATCCGATAAACTGCTTCATCCGGAATTGAACCAGGCCCGGACACATAATCACTGCGCCGAGCTTTTACGGGTGCCTCATACAGTGCATGAGCGATGACCACAGCATTTGGAATCACACCGCTGATGCGCAGCGGACGAATCGTTTCAACGATCTCAACGATATCTTCTTCGTGCTGGTATTGAATGACAAACGGCTTGAATGCGGGTGGTTCAGGCATCAACCAGAAACCGAATTTAGTGACAATACCATAGTTGGATTGCGTAAAGATGCCATCCAGATAGGGTCCATATCCCCATTTGAATACCTGCCAGGTGTTGGAGTTGGGCATTGAACCCATGCCGGTGCGCAGTACTTCGCCATTTGCAAGTACAACTTCCATGCCACAGGCAAACAGGAACTGCTCGCCATAGGGCGTATATCCGACCCCGCGATCCAACGTATTACCAACCGGTCCTGCAATGGCTGAAGGCGCGGGCATGGATAGCCATAAGCCCAATTTGTGTTCTTTGATGTAATCATAGAGCTGCTGATAGGTTACACCTGGTTCTACCAAAGCAAAGGCTAAATCTTTATCCACTTCAAGAATGCGATTCATACGTTTCAGGTCAAGCACGACCTGACCACGCTCTGCCGGAGCTGCCGAGCCATAACCCAGATTTTTGCCGGTGGAAATCGTCCAGATCGGTACTTTGTATTGATTGCAAATCGCAACGATTCTCTGGATCTGCTCGACAGTTGTAGCCAATAGTGCTGCGGACGGCGCATGTTCGACATCGGAAACTGGCATCATCGTCTTAATGTAGGGTGCAAGCTGTTCCGCGCTGATGAGCACAGAGTTGTCACCCACTACCTTGCGAAAATCACTGATAGCTGCATCAAAGTTTTTTTCCGATACGCCTTTTGGTAATGCGATATATTTGCTGGTCATGCTGTGTTCTCCCTACACGTCGATTATAAACGAGACAAAATTTTTGCCCGATAACCCTTGATGATTCGGTTTACGCTGATTCGATCGATGTACAAATGCGCGGCTGGAACAAGACTCTTGATTTATCCCCATATCCAATGCTGTCGCTACCACCCCATAACCGGTAGCTTCAATCCAATTGTCAAATTGCGGATATTCAATTGCTGTACCTGTCGCCGTTTTGTGTTGGCCGATGGAAGATTCATCGACCCGAGAGGATACGGATTCCCAATTTTCTGATGCTTTCCAGCCAATCAGTTGACTGGCTTCCTGCGGAAGTACTCCGGCACAATGTAAACGAGTTGCGGACTGATCAGCCAACTGATAGGACGAAAATTCAGATAAGGATGCCTCTTTTCCTGCACTATCTCCCAGCGATTGTGCAAGAAAATTTTCGACAATAGAAAAACTGTGTCCATTTTGAATCAGCATGGATGCCAGCAATCCTCCAGCACTGTAGGCCGGTGACGCGGTAGTCCACCTATGACGCAGCGGGAGGGGGGCGTTATCGCTGGATACGGCAGTGTGCGAGCCTAATGCCAGCAGGCGCCTTTCAAAATTTCGCACCAGTTCAGTGAATATGGCCGCATTGGCATCATCCATGACGGCAACCCAGCGCATATTCCGGGTTTGCGTCAATAAATCCACTATGTGTAGAGGGTTGGTTAATAGCTGATCCTCTAATTGGAATGCTGGTAATGCACCTTGATGGTAACTGCTATAGTTGGTGTAAGCAGTCTGAGCGCCTTTGGCAAATGCTTCGTCTATAGGTGTATTTCCCAGCAATAGTCGGCAATTTCGCATACTACCGGCAAGCGTTTGGCTGATAGGTACTGCTTCAGCTATTCGGGGTATACCAAAGGCCAATAAGGTTCCTCCAGTAAGCATACCCTTGATGAGGCTACGTCGGGTTTCATCCATGGAATGTGACCTCCTTAATGCTGAGATTCTTTTTGTGAAATGAAATCCACCAGTTTTGCCAGTGATTCATCGTCAATCTCGGAAGAACGAAAGGCGGGCATGGCCCGGTTACCGTTACGAACGATTGTGCGGATATAGGTTGCGGGAAGTTCACGATTGCGGATTTGCGGTCCGACATCGGCTTCATGACAATAAGCGCAAATTTTGGCATAAATTTCTGCACCATCATTCCACGCAAAACCAGTGCTGGACTTTTCTTCTTGCGCTGACCATGCGCTGTTTATAGCAATGAAGATGATTACAAACATCAAGCAGAATACTACGACTACGCTTCCCAATCTTGTTTCTTTCATACTGATCCTCCGCAGAATTTCAGTGAGATGTTTGATGGGTGGTGCTACGTATTTATTCAGAAGAGTTAATAAAGTTTTTTCTGCTACTCCCACAGAAAGCTAGTAACCTTCTTACCCATGATTTCCTGATTAAACACAACTTTAGCTATCGGCATGCCGGTACAGGCAATACCGTAACATACATGTAACGGTAATAGGTGGTCTTCTGCGGAACATCATCTAGCGCACATTTGGCAGAATGAAAGATTTTCGACGTATCGCCATCCGCTTCGACCACAACGCGTCAAAAACTTCCTTTAGGCCATCTGCATCGCGGCTACCGTCATATGGTGGATTTAAAGAGTCCAAACCATATCATTAATTAACCAATTGGCACCATAATGCTCTCCAACCATCCGATGACCAAATCTCCTGGTTTCGGAGTGATTTGAAGTGGATCTAGCAAGATCGCCTGCACCGATTTCAGCTTTATTGAGGGCCTGAACGATAGCAACAATTTGCTCATCATTGAACATTCCAGCAAAAGCATTAAAAGCAGGAAGAATTAGAGCAATAGCATATATATATTTCTTCATAAGAATCTTCCATTTTATGTGAAATTAAAAGAGTTTTATGAAAATCCCAGTTTTTTTCTTTCTTGAATTCCTTCAATTTACTCTAAAAATAAAGTGTAATTTTATAAATCAATATGAATCAATGGAATGAACTTCATTAACTTATATTGATTTGTAAACCATTATTTTCTATCTTTATGATCATTGCAATACGTGCAAATACTTAGGTGTTTAGTCCCACGGTATGCTGGAAAGGATCAACGTTAAATCGTTCTGGCTCTTTTGTCCATATTTTGCAAATGTATTCGCAAGGCGTGAGGCCCTTGAGGGTTTTCAGTCGTCTGGCGAAGTTATATGCCACCAAAAAAGTATGTAGGTGAGCCTTCAACTGGTCATGTGAATCATAGTAATAGCGTTTCACAGTCGCTTCCTTGATTGTTCTATTCATGCGCTCGACTTGTCCGTTCGTCCAGGGATGTTTTGGTTTTGTGAGCCGGTGTTCGATGCCATGTTCATGACAGCACAGATCGAACATATGCGTGATCCCTGCGCTGTCAGCCCGTTGCGGTAGCGAGGCGGATGACAAAACTGGCTGCCGTTGTCGGTCAGGATCGTATGGATCTTGTAAGGAACGACCTTGATCAGGTTGCGCAGAAAGGCCGTCGATATTTCCCTGTTCGATTTGTCGTGCAACTCGGTATAGGCGAACTTACTGGTGCGGTCGATGGCGACGAACAGATAGAGCTTGCCTTCCTCGGTGCGCACTTCAGCGATGTCGATATGAAAGTATCCAATGGGATACTTCTTGAACTTCTTTTTCGCGGGTTTATCGCCATCTACATCCGGCAACCGACTGATGCCGTGACGTTGATAGCAGCGATGCAGGGATGAGCAGGACAGGTGCGGGATCGTGGATTGCAAGGCATACAGGCAGTCATCCAAAGGAGTAGCGTATGCTGGCGGAAAGCCACGCACATGGCTTCCTGCTCCTTCGTCAGAACGGTCGACGCAGGTTCCTTCGGTCCCATCGGCGCATCGTGAACGAAGTCCCGCTTCTTCCACTTTGAGGTATGCTGAGTTTTATGGAGTCCAAAGTTTCATAAAATATAGACATGGAATGGAGGATATAGATGGAACAATTACCCCGAACACGATATAG
>NZ_FNPJ01000090.1 GCF_900107265.1 Nitrosomonas sp. Nm33
TTCTGCGCCACGCCCAAACGTTTTGCTCGCTCGTACTGATAGGCATCGGGATAATCGAGAATATCCTGCCGCAATACATCAAGATCAATCTTGCGTTTGCGAAACCCTTGAGGTTTGCGATCAACATGCTTGATCCAGCGAACAACGCTTGCTATACCCACATCAAACCGCGCTGCCACCTCGGCTATCGTAAGTCCTTCTTTCTCTCGAACAGATAAGACTTTACGGCGAAAATCCAATGAATATGCCATCCTTGCATTATAATCAAAATTATCTGGTTATGCTATAAATCTTGTGTCATGTTCTCTGATTGCATCTTCGCTTACGCTGTCTTCAGTCATGATTGCGTTGTCGGAGATAATGTCACTGCAGATCTATAGCCGGCCTCCATTCGGCCACTTGCGCGGCCGGGACAAGATAAAATCCGCACACGGATTCCTTATTCAGTTAACGGCTCCACCATTGGTCGCTGATCGGGCTTCCGATTGAATAGCAAGCCAGCATTTTTCTATCAGGCTCTTTCCATGCTGATCCGACCTATTGTCTATCACGCTAAAGGTTGCAGTTTGAGTGAAGAAAAATCGTTATCATTTAATTCATGCAGGCTGGATCTCACCATGTTTCGGATCGAATGCTTCACCTTTAGCCAGTACTGCCCAGATGATCCGCGCGTGCTTATTGGCAATTTGCGACCAGTGTCTTGTAGTAACCCACTCGCGCATTCAATGCCAGCATCCATCTCTCCAATCGTGTCAGTTTCTCCAGCTTGCGCCTTATGTGGTTGCTATAAAGACAGAACGTGCGGATCGCTTCTATATAGACGAATACAATGTGCTCTCATTAGCGAAATTCGTGAACCAGAGTCACGATATCAAACGGAAGTAGACGGTATAAAATAATCCCTTTTCCTCTCTCAAATCCCCTCACAAGCCTCAACCGCTATCGCCAGTTTGCGATAGCGTGCAAGCCAGGATAATGGAATGGAAGAAGCCAGGTTTTGTTGTTTGGTTTGATGGGCAGCGACCAATGCTCCTAGCATAATGGCACGGCCGCAGCTATCTCCGCCAGCGCGGATATTGGTTTTAATCGCAGTAGTGTAATCTGATGCGTGCTTGGCGATATGAAAGACGATGGGTAGTCCTTCCGTCACATGGCAAGCTAAACCAAAAGACTTTGCGGCAGATACGCTATCCAGCGTCTCCATGGCAAGTGCCTGCTCCAGTGTGGGCCTCAACACATTCCCGGCAACGACGAGAGCATCAGTCAAAGCCTGAATCATCGATTTGCCATTCAATATGCCTTGCAATGCAGTTGCCGCACAGCACGCTGCAGAAACGGCAATTTCATTATTATTGGTAATGCGTACTGCTTCTTTGACACGCTGCATAAGAGCATCATATGGCTCATGGTGAGTTGCAACCAGTGCGGGAATGGTAGCGAGTGCAGGCATTTGATCATCATCTGCACCGGATACTTCCGGGAAGCTTGCGATATCAAGCGGTAATAAAACTCGTAGAGTCTGGCGAGTAGGTGAGTCGATATAACCGACATATTCACCACCCGGTCCAAAATGAGTGCGAAATTCGAGCTGGTAAGCCGCACGATTAAATCCACCGTGTTTTGCCAAGTGTTTAAGCATTAACAGACTTACTTCCCCATAACCCGAGGATTCCCCCGCCTGCTTATTGCCATGTGCAAAAAAGCCACTTGCCCCTGCATAATCGGCAGTATTGGGTTGGCGAAATACTACCTCCCCATTTTTTTCTATTTCTTCAATGCGCACTGGATCGTAAAGCCAGTGCAGGCCAAGTGATGCTGCATCAGCGACGAGTGCGCCAAGAATGGCAGCAACATTAGGGTTGATTAGAATGTGTGTGTTCACCTATATGCTCCAGACTAGTTTAATGATTTATTACATTTCTAAATCAAATCTGACTTTGTCGGCTTCTCCTTGCCGTATTATTTATACTGTCTGCGGCTCGCCTTCGTGTCATCTTTGATTTGGAAATGGAATTATTTTTAATAAGAAATCAAACTATCTTTTAGAATTTCGAGAGAATGCCATCCAACTGCTCCAAGCTGGTGTAGTGAATAATCAGATTGCCTGCCCCGCTTTTTCCAGGTTTAATGACGACATTGGCGCCCAGCTTGGAAGAAATGTCTTCCTGCAAGCGTAGCAAGTCACGATCTTGCTTGATCGTTTTTTTTACAGGAGCTTGCTCGATGCGTTTGATCAGTTTTTCAGTTTCGCGTACTGACAATTGCTTATGTGCAATTAAATTAGCAATTTCAATTTGTTTCGCAGCAGGTAAAACGAGCAGCGCACGTCCATGCCCCATATCGATTTTCCCTTGCATCATCAATTCTTGCACAGGCTCAGTCAGATTAAGCAGTCGTAGTAAATTTGAAATTGCGCTGCGTGAGTTTCCCAGTGCCTCACCTGCCGTTTGATGGGTCATGTCAAACTCTTTGATGAGCCGCTGGATGCCCATGGCAGTTTCTAACGGGTTCAGATTTTCACGCTGAATATTCTCAATGAGTGACATTGCCAACGCTGATTCATCTGGTACCTCACGAATGATTACGGGAACTTGGCTTAGCCCAGCCAGTTGCGCAGCGCGCCAGCGACGCTCACCTGCAATGATTTCATAACGTTCCGCAGTCACCGGACGCACCAGAATGGGTTGCATCACACCTTGTGCCTTGATGGATTCGGATAATTCCATCAGAGATGTTTGATCCATGCTGGTACGGGGTTGGTATTTACCTGGTTGCAACAAATCGATTTCCAGATGCCGCAAGGATTCTACTAACGCATGATCGTCGTGGTTACCTGACAATAATGCGTCAAGCCCTCTTCCCAGACCTTTTATCTTAGCCATTTACTCTTAATTGCCTGCCTTTTTCTAATTTATCCCGATAATCTAGCATTTTAAGCTGCAGCGTCCATGATCTCTTTCGCAAGAGCAAGATAAGCTTGTGCCCCTTTCGATAATTTGTCATGAAATAAAACAGGCACACCAAATCCAGGTGCCTCTGCCAATCGGATGTTGCGCGGGATCACAGTGCGGTATACTTTTTTGCCAAAATGCTGTTGCAGTTGATCGGAAACCTGCTTTGCCAAAACGTTACGAGGATCAAACATGGTTCGTAACAAGCCTTCAATCTTAAGAATAGGATTAAAATTATGCCGCACCTTTCTGATAGTATTGACCAGATCACTTAATCCCTCCAGTGCAAAGTATTCGCACTGCATTGGAATCACTACTGAGTGTGCTGCACACAGACCATTCAGTGTCAGCAAATTAAGTGCCGGCGGGCAATCCATAAGGATGAAATCATATTCTTCCCTCACATTTTGCAACGCTGCTTTGAGGCGGGATTCTCTCTGTTCCAGATTGACCATTTCTACCTCAGCACCAGCCAGATCCTGATTGGCCGGGATCAAATCATATTTACCCGGCGTGGAAATAATCCTTACCTCTGTGAGAGGTTGCTCACCCAACAAAACATGGTAAACCGTTTGTTGCAAGCTACGTTTATCGATGCCGCTCCCCATGGTAGTATTTCCTTGCGGATCCAGATCTATTAAAAGTACACGTTTACCGGCTTCAACCAGACTTGCAGCCAGATTGATGCCCGTCGTTGTTTTACCCACTCCTCCTTTTTGATTGGCGATCGCAAGAATTTTTACCACCGTGTCTACTCCTTAATCTCGATTTTCGAGATCTGGCTTAATGACAATCAGATGCCGCGCCGCTCTCAGCCCAGGCACCATGACACGTAATACTTTTTCAACTTCAAATTGCTCAGGTAATTGCATCAGCTCCGCATCGGGAAATCTGCCCTTCATCGCGATCAATCTGCTTTTGCCATTCTTGGTACATAAATGCGCTGCAGATTTGACAAAAGTAAGCAGATCAGCAAAAGCCCGAGAAATTACCGTATCGAATTTCTCGGAGGGAAAGAAGCGTTCAGCACGCTCACAAACCACCTCGACATTTTTCAACGCTAATTCAATGCAAGCCTGTTTTAAAAAAGCAGCCTTCTTCTGATTACTTTCAATCAAGGTCAAATGCCAATCAGGTCGGGCAATTGCCAACGGAATACCAGGAAGGCCCGCGCCAGCGCCGACATCAGCATGATGAGTCCCACTAATAATAGGGAGCAACGTTAGGCTATCGAGCACATGCTTGGTCACCATTTCTTCTGGTTTACGCACTGCGGTCAGATTATGGATACGATTCCATTTATCCAGGAATAGGATGTATTGTGCCAAGTGAGTGCTAATCCGCTCCCGCTCTTCAGACAAACCAACCTCAAGTTTATTAAGACCTTCCAGTAGCTGCTTTTCTATGCTCATATTTTTTATTTTATTTCCGATAACACGAAACCACGCTTCAGATGGACCAGTAACAGGGAAATAGCCGCAGGCGTAATACCAGAAATTCGCGCCGCATGACCGATCGTCTCAGGTTTATGCTGATTTAGCTTTTGTTGTACTTCGCTAGAAAGACCGCGCACACTCCGGTAATCAATGTCTTTTGGCAAGCTCGTCATTTCATAGGCAGTATGGCGTGCGACTTCTTGTTTCTGGCGCTCAATGTACCCTTCATATTTAACATTGATTTCCACTTGTTCAGTAACTTTCTCATCGGCAACACCACCTTCTACGCTTAGCATCGCCATTAATCCCGTATAAGTCACATCCGGGCGACGTAACAATTCGTACAATGAATATTCTTTTTCAATAGTCTTACCAAGCACGCTTATTAAATCCGCCTCTGGCAACATACCAGGACGCACCCATATATTTCGTAATCTTTCTTGCTCAGTTTCAATGGCCTCACGTTTAAACATGAACGCTTGCCAGCGCGTTTCGCTGACTACCCCTAACCGATAGCCTATTTCTGTCAATCGCATATCTGCATTATCTTCTCGTAGCTGTAAACGATATTCTGCACGACTGGTAAACATGCGATAAGGCTCCGTCACGCCACGAGTTATCAGATCATCCACTAATACGCCCAGATAGGCTTCGTCACGGCGTGGGTACCATACTTCGCGTCCCTGCACTTTAAGACTGGCATTTAATCCAGCCAGTAATCCCTGCGCAGCCGCTTCCTCATAACCTGTTGTCCCATTAATTTGACCCGCAAAAAACAACCCCTCAATAGCACGGGTTTCTAGTGAGTTTTTAAGTGCGCGTGGATCAAAATAATCATATTCGATAGCATAACCAGGGCGGGTAATATGAGCATTTTCCAATCCCTTGATCGAGCGTACCAAATTAACTTGCACGTCATAAGGCAGGCTGGTCGAAATACCATTAGGATACACTTCATGTGTATCCAGTCCTTCAGGCTCAAGAAAAATTGTATGCGAATCTCTATCAGAAAAGCGAACGATTTTGTCTTCGATTGATGGGCAGTAACGTGGCCCTATCCCTTCTATCTTTCCTGTAAATAAAGGGGAGCGATCCAGGCCATCGCGAATGATGTCATGCGTCTGACGATTCGTGCGTGTAATCCAGCAAGATATCTGGCGTGGATGTTGCGCCACATTGCCCAGAAACGAAAATACCGGCACAGGGTCGTCACCAGGTTGTTCCTGCAGCAAAGAATAATCAATACTGCGCCCATCGATACGCGGAGGTGTACCGGTTTTAAGACGCCCTACCGGTAATTTTATCTCACGCAGTCGCTGAGCAAGACTGATTGAGGGCGGATCACCTGCTCTGCCAGCTTGAAAATTACTATTGCCCACATGCGCCAATCCAGCCAGAAAGGTCCCGGTTGTCAAGATGACTGCTCGTGCAAAGAATTTAACGCCCAGTTGGGTAACTACTCCCACAACCCGATCACCTTGTAATACCAGATCATCTACTGCCTGTTGAATCAACCACAAGTTGGGCTGATTCTCCAGACGCCTGCGAATAGCCTGCCGATAAAGTACGCGATCAGCCTGAGCCCGTGTCGCCCGCACAGCAGGGCCTTTACTTGAATTAAGCGTTCGGAACTGTATCCCCGCCTCGTCAATGGCCTCAGCCATCACGCCACCCAAGGCATCGATTTCCTTGACCAAATGCCCTTTGCCTATACCACCTATGGATGGATTACAGGACATCTGCCCTAACGTTTCGAGATTATGGGTAAGCAGCAATGTTTTCTGTCCCATGCGAGCAGCCGCTAGCGCTGCCTCTGTTCCTGCATGACCGCCACCTACCACGATAACATCAAAGTTTTCAAAAAAGCTCATAAATGTGCGTTGTAATACCAATAATCAAATCACTGTTTAATTCTAAGCCATTCAGCATTATTATTCACAAAAAGTTAAGCCTTGGAAACAATATGTTTCACGTGAAACATTATTTGTTGATCTACATCAAACTGAAACTCATTTAGATAGATCAAAAATCAGGCAAAGTACTTCGTTACTTTACTTCCACCTAAATCCCGAAAATTAGAGTTATCTATGGTCATTCAAGTGACACGAAAATTCTTGAATTGCCATGGATCACTTTTATCCAAATCTTCTTCAAACAATTCACCTCGTCCTTTAAGTGGCGTCCAGTCACTATACTGCGCAACCATTTTCCCCAAGTAAGGAGCTGCCACTTTCTGGATGTCTTCAAAAGGCATTTCATCAGGCTCAATGATGCCCGCTTCCTGGTTTTTCATAGCCCAGATTACCCCCCCCAACACGCCTGCCGCCACTTGCAAGCTAGTGGCATTATTGTAAGGAGCAAGCTTCCGCGCCTCATGAATGGACAATACCGAACCATACCAATATATCCCCTTGGAATGCCCCATCAATAACACCCCAAGCTGATCGGCACCATCATAAATATCATCCATAGGCAAACGAGTTTTTGATTGCAGCTTTAAATTCTTTCCATTGAATTCGTGTACCGACAAAACGGCGGCATCACAAGGATGATACGCATAATAAACGGTTGGACGATAGCAAAGCTTATTTCCATCTTTGACTGTTAAATAGTCTGCAATCGAAATGGATTCATTATGAGTAATCAAAAAACCGCGATAAGCGCCTTCAAGCGGAGTCCAGCCATAAACCTGTGTTTGAACACCCGGCCGTTCCAAATAAATAGCAGCATCACAACCAAAACCATGACGTCTTCCATCAGATGGTTTATGCTTTTCATGGCTTCCCCACCCCAGCTCCGCAGGCTGTATTCCTTCAGAGACAAAGCCATCAATTGACCATGTATTAACAAACTCATCAATCCGTTTCGGTGGATTGATTGCTTGCGTATCACGCTCTGCGCATTGGATGACAGAAATATTTAGCATTTGTGCTAATTTTGCCCATTGATCCCGCGTTTCTGGAGTCTCTAAATCTACTCCGATATCATGCGCGATATTGAGAAGCGCCTGCTTAACCCAATGAGAAACAAGACCAGGATTAACGCCATGACAAAGAATGGCTGTTGGACCATCTCCTAATTTTCGACGGAGCGCCAACGCTTTTTCACGTGACCCATAGTTAGAGCGATCAGAAAGCGATAAACTGGCATTAGCATAGTCACCCATCCAAGGCTCAATGCAGGTATCAAGATAAAGCGCACCTCGTGTGTGACATAATTCAATCAACGCCAGACTGGATACATTAACAGATACATTAAGCAAAAAATCACCAGGCTCTAGGAGGGGGCCAAGTATCTGACGATAATTCAGCGGTGTAAGCAGATTAACCTCAAATGAGATATTCTGACTTTCTGCTTCAATTCTGCCCCTTTCATCTGCAGCAATAATCCTAATCTGAGCAGATAAAATATCAACATGCCTTAATAGTAAGGGAAGAAATCCCTGCCCAACACTCCCAAAGCCGATAAATATAAATTTCCCATTAAATTTGAATAGCTTTTCATTAACCATTAGCTTAATCTTTTCTTAATAATTTTTCTTCTTTTATAATTTACCTAGTTGAAGTTATCATTATGAAGTTATCATTAGCAATAGTTACATTTACAAAAGCAATCAAATCAATTGTGGGTTGAATTTTACAAATTATTAATATTATGAGCAAACCAACTATAGACAATTATGAATCTGAGCATACCAAATTTATGCGAGAATTATTTGCAAAAAGACCGCACCTGATCGAGCAGCAAAAGGAAGCTCGCGCTATTTGGTGGGATAAGAAAGTGAATCAAGAAGAACTTAAGCGTTTTAACGAGTCGGAAGTTCCGCAAAAGAGTTATGTTTATTTCGATTGGCTACAGAAATAGATTAAAAAGATAAAAAACCTTCTTATTCTTCAATAATATATGTTTACCAGCAACTGAAACTAATTCATAAGTTAGTATGGGACCAAAGTTGTTTTTGCGCTTTGATTGTGGAAAATCACGAGGATAAAGCCATTTGGAAGACATACCATTACCTATATTACTTGTAGTATTAATTTTATTACTAATTTTATCTGGTTTCTTTTCTCTTTCTGAAACCAGCATGATGGCAATTAATCGCTATCGCTTGAAGCATCTTGCCAAACAGGGGCATCGTGGCGCTCGCTTAACGACTCAATTGCTAGTCAATACCGACAAATTGCTCGGTGTCATCCTGCTTGGAAATAATCTGTTGAATACAGCTGCTGCAACACTGGTTGCAGTAATCATTTCTATATTCTTTGCGCACAATGATTTGGCTCTGCTTATCGGCACAATATCTGTGACACTGGCAATATTGATATTCAGCGAAATTACACCCAAAGTTATTGCCGCTGCCTATCCAGAGAAAGTTGCATTACCGGCAAGCTATGTATTAACACCATTACTAAAA
Source organism: Nitrosomonas sp. Nm33 (assembly GCF_900107265.1). GTDB lineage: Bacteria > Pseudomonadota > Gammaproteobacteria > Burkholderiales > Nitrosomonadaceae > Nitrosomonas. Next base: position 8,802 of record NZ_FNPJ01000090.1, read on the forward strand.
ATTTTCTATCCTGCAGTTTGGTTTGTTAATCTTTTCGTCCAAGGGCTTTTAATCCTCTTTCGCCTGAAACTTAAGGAAAATACTAGTCATAAAATCGGTCCAGAAGAACTTAAAATGCTTGTTCTGGAAGCAGGTCATTTCATCCAGAAGAAACATCAAAGCGTACTGATTAATCTGGTTGATCTTGAAACCGTTACCGTTGACGATGTCATTGTGCCACGAGGTCAGATTGAAGCCATCGATCTGGAGGGTGATGATGAAGCTATCCATGATCAACTGCTGACTTGCCATCATACTCGATTGCCGGTATATCACGGACATCTTGATAATGTTGTCGGAATCATTCACGTACGCAAAATATTCAATCAAATGAGAGGTGGAAAAATTACTGCGGCAATACTTGAGAAAGTTATGCAGGAGCCTTATTTCATTCCTTCTGGCACACCCCTGTTTTCACAATTGCAACTATTCCAGGAAAATCGGAAACGAATAGGTTTGGTTGTTGATGAGTATGGTGAGTGGATAGGATTAGTAACCTTGGAAGATATTCTTGAGGAAATTATTGGTGAATTTACAACACACCCACCTACTCAGACTAGCACGTTCATTCGGCAGCCAGATGGTAGTATAATTGTTGAAGGAAGTATTTTATTGCGTGACCTTAATCGAAAGCTTGGATTGCATTTGCCTTTAGACGGACCCAAAACTTTAAACGGTTTGATTTTGGAACATTTTCAGGATATCCCCGAGGCAGGAATTGGATTAAATATAGCTGGATATCCCATGGAAATTATTCAAACAAAAAATCAAGCGGTCAAAGTTGTCCGTATTTATCCGGCTTTGCCAAAGTCTGGGTTAAGCGAATAAATTCAAACAGATTTTTCTTTATTGCAAATCTATATTTGCAATTTAAAGTTTTAAGCGCTCATAGCTCAGTGGATAGAGTACCGCCCTCCGAAGGCGGGGGTCACACGTTCGAATCGTGTTGGGCGCGCCATCAGTTACTCGCTACTAAAGCTACTCATTCCATTTCTAAATCAAACATGACGCGAAGGCGAACCGTAGACAGTATAAATAATTCCAATTCGCATTGAAAAATGAAGAAATGAAACAATATAGCCATGAATTAGAGGAAAAAATCATGGCAAGAAAAGCGAGTGGAATAGATCAATTGGTATCAGCCCGAGAATTGTTGAGGACAGCTAAAACAGCGGCTGAATTGAGGGCGGCGCAAGCAGTATTACTGCCATTGGAATTGGAAATGTCGATAGAGGAAACGGCGAAGGCCATTGGGCGTTCCATCAGATGGACATGCAGCATGCGCACGCGCTACTGTAGAGTCGCTCGTGGTGAAGAGAATGCACCTCGAATGAAACGAGACCTTCGTAACCGTGC
>NZ_FNPJ01000127.1 GCF_900107265.1 Nitrosomonas sp. Nm33
TCCTTGATGGTGCCGGCTGGCATAAAAGTAAGGATTTCGATTTGCCTGAGAACATCCGTTTGTTATTCCTGCCACCGTATTCACCTGAATTGAATTCGCAGGAACACCTTTGGGACGAGCTGCGAGAAAAATATTTTTATAGTCGTGCATTTGACAGCATCGACGCGCTCGAGAATCATTTCGTTAATGCGTTATGTGATCTCGAAAATGCCCCAGCTTTAATCAAAAGTATAACTGGCTGGAATTGGATTATTAATGCAGTTTCTAGTGCGAATTAGAATAAGATACCGTTTGATCCAAATGGGTGACTGGCACGACCCAGTCGTAGCCAATAATGAGGAAACGGATTTGACGATTCAACAAGCCAGGTCTACAAAATAAAAAACTGCTGTCAGAAAAAACAGCAGGGATAGTTGGAATTTGCACTTGAGACGAGCCGGCCAAGGGTGTCCCTTATTCCCTATTACGAGGCCATCTTAGTGCTTATCGAGAGCTTCCTCGTCGCACATCACCTGGATGATCTGTTCCATTTCGGCCAGGTATTTTTTAGCCTCCAGATCAGAGTCCACCTTTGCCTTCGTCTCGTCGACAAAATTCGTGAAGTGCTTCAGAAAAACCCTCATCACATGCGAGACACCTTCCTCGGTCACCAAGCGGCAATCCTCCCCAAAATACTTCCCACGGCTAAAGCTGCCGGTGATAATTTCATACGAGGGAAAATAGGCTACATTGGCCCTGGCGTGGACAACCGTTTCCGCAGCCACTCGCAGCACCGACTTGGAATAGGTGGTCGAGACCAGCACGTGTTGCGGTTCCATGGTCGCGATGAGAGGAACCGGAGAGACGGTCAGGATGACTCTCAATGCCGGGTTTATCTCTCGGAGAAGGTCAATGAAGGCCAGCATGTCTGCCGTGACTTCATCGACACCAAAATTGACGAACTCATGCCGCCTCGGATCAAAGCGGCCACCGGCGACACCGGGACATAACGGGTACGCGGCACCGTCCTCCCGCGAGACCCAACATTCGGTTAGACCGAGGGTGAAGACAAAAATATCCAGCTCCTCGAAGGCTCGCCTCACAGCGGCGAAATGTTGCGATCGGTCAAGCTCGTATTCGCGCCAAGAAGTGAATCCGCTCGGCTGGATCTGCGGCCGGAAGGGGTCGATTATCGATCCATCGTCGCAGTACCACGCGTCATCCATTGGCCGGAACCTGCCATAGGCGCGCTGGAACAACTGCAGCAACTGCCGGGTGGTGTAAATGTTTCCGTAACGAGCGGTAAACAACTCATAATTGTACCTCTCTTTCATTTCCCGTGCAAAAAGCGGGTGAGCCTCCTCAGTGACAAAAAAGTTGAAGCCGTTGTTCCTGAGATAACGCGCGATGTGCTGGGCAAAGCAGCTCCCGGCGGTTGCCACTCGATCCTGAGGTGAAATGCGGAATGGCACCGTCATCACGGGGTCGACGTTGGCCGGCAACACGGAAGCCACAGCACGACGCCAATAGGCAGAGTCGGGCAAAGACTTATAGGGATGTGTCACGATCGCACGTCTCCAGGTTGAAAAGGGATCCCGGCCGCCACAAGTAACTGGGTCAGCACTTGGACTCCATACCAAATGTTACCGTGAGTCGGCTCGCGCTGCCATGCCTTTTCAACGAGAAATCCCTCCGGATTCATTGTATTGCTCGGAACCGGGATAAAAGTCGCCCCGATAGTGTCGCATGCTTCTTTCAGAACCGCGGAATGAGTCCGCCAAAGCTTATAGCGCAGAGCTGCGGGGGAGATGCCCTGGGATCTCATCTTTTCTTGGAATCCCCCAGGATAGCGAGAAATATGCTCTTCGCTCGGATTTGGCGGCGGAGTCTCCAAGACAAGGACCGGGCACTTGACACGTCCCCTCAGATGGGTGATCAATTCCACTGCCGGTTTTTTTATGCGTGCCAGCGTTGCTTTAACGGCTTCATAGGGCACCAGATCGCTACATGCATCAAGGGATATATCCGGCTCTGTGGGCAGAACGAAGTCGAATGGCCGCGGGTGCTGCACCAACCCCAGGACGTTATGCTCGTTCCCTCTGATAGAGAGGAATAGTAGATCGCATCGTTCCTTAAGAGCATTGTCTGCCGCTTTGACTATGGCCGGATTGATCTCTTCCTTGCCGACCAGCAATGGTAATGGTTGCATACCCGGACCGGAAAGATGCACAAACTCAAAGGCAGCTTCGAGTTTCAGAGCATCTTGATGCTGCTCCACCGCACGTCGTAAGACACCTAGATGACTATGGTCGATGCCAACAAGTTTTTTCACCCCGGACACAACAACATCATCCGGGACTAAATCCTGACATGCCACTCTTCCGCTTTCAGTATGTACGTCATCAAAATGCTGCACAATAACCTTTACACTTCTCCCCATAATCTCCCCAAAATATCAACGCGCTGTGTGCTTCCGCCAACGTTGGCTGAATCCGTACTCTTCGTCCAATTTATTCTACACATAAATCAATACTCACCTCGCCTTCGCTTGGGACTCATTACTTTCGACCTAGTCAATGGCACGCACCAAGTGCTGCGCGAGCGGCATACTCAATTTTCTTGTCCACTACTTCCTAGCGTGCGCTGTCGACATCTATTGTCGAGTCTGCACCAATTTTCGAAAAGAAAGGCAAGCGGTAGTGCTACTGCTCGGAAGTCAATGACTTCACGACGTCTACCCCAACTGCATCCCATCGGATGGCGCCGTTACTCGAACACTCATCGCCACAAGCTGCGAGCTTTGGGCCCGCCACCAGAATAGCGACCAATACTCTAACCCACGTATATGAAAAATAGATGCTCTTTTTCATAGGAAATAAAAATACAAGAAAGAGGATGGAGTGTCAAACACTCTCACAAGCGATTTGTAGAGAACAAATAAACTGTCCGGACTTCTAGCAAATGATCTATCCGGTTTTATATGGAGCCCTGGGAGAATTTCGGATGAAACGAACAGACTGGCTACTGGAGACCAGGAAGATGAGATTTGAAGAAGCGTATGTAAGCTATAAAAGAGGGAATCTTACGCAAGGGGAAGCGGCATTATTGTTGTGTTTATGCGATCGCACATTCCGGTGCTACCTAAACCGATATGACGAAGGTGGTCTGGATGCGCTACTAGATAAGCGACTTGTTCAAGTATCATACCGACGTGCGCCGGTGGATGAGTACCGGAAGCAGGTGGTAAGGTCGACAAACAAAATCTTACCCAGTTTGGTCAAGCCATGAAACGACTGGGAATAGAGATGATCGCAGCCTATTCATCGGAAGTACGAGGGCTAAGTGAACGGATGTTCCGCACACACACCAGGAGCGACTGTCCAAAGAATTGAATTGGCATTAGCTGGTATTACCGATATGGCGGCGGCCAATCGGTATTTGAAAGAAACCTATATGCCTGCTTTCAATGCGGAGTTTATGCAACCACCTGCCGAGGAAGGTGTGTTTTTGGCCCTGGATCGGAGGGCAGCTTGCTGACATCCTCGGTGAGTGCCATGAGTGCGTTGTTGGCCATGATAATTGCGTTAGTTTTGAAGGCTTAAAGCTTCAAATCCCAGCAGATCGCCATCGCTGCCATTATGTGAAAACCAGAATCACTGTGCTGTGCTATCCAAGCAGACAAATGGCCATCATGCATGGCCCAAGGAAGCTTGCTACATACGATTTGTCTGGCAGGGAAATGAAACTGAACAACATGGTTGTCGCATAAATCTGCTGCTACAGCTACGCCATGAATTAAATAAACGAGGTAATCCCCCGGCTTTGCCGGGGGACTATTAAAGGTTTGACCGTGTGATACGGTCACCTTGATTCTTTTAGCTTGATCAAGAG
>NZ_FNPJ01000121.1 GCF_900107265.1 Nitrosomonas sp. Nm33
GCAGGAATTTTGTGAAGATATTCCTTTGATAGGCCGTACCGTTGTTGCGCTGGATTATATCAATGAAGAACTGCGGCCAATGACGACTGAAGTGAGAATAATACGAGATACAGGATCAGAAGAGAATCTTGATGCAATAACTGTATTTCATTTGCCGCCACAAGTATATTCGAATGGATCGGTGACCTTTGAGCATGGCTTTCCGGAAGCTGGCAAGTTTATCGGTTTGGTTACGGTAAGAGGAGAGAAAGAAGAATATGTATCCCGCTTTCCGTTTTCAGTAGGAGCTGGTGGAAAATTGAATCTGCCTTATATCATAGGTGTCATCGTGCTGGCAGCTGTTGGTGCCATCTTCTTCATACGTAGTAAAAAAAATAAAACAGAAGCTGCTTAGTTTACAGTTAGTAGCAAAATAATATTAGAACCACGCTCAGGTTCAATAATCTAAAGAACATTAATTTATTCGAATTATCATATCTAAAAATAAGGAGTACTCGAATGAAAATAAAATGGGCAATATTAAATCTTAAGCGAGTTTTAGCATTATCTATAGTAGTAACGGTAATGACTCTTATGCATGCAAATCAAGCATTAGCACATGCTGCTCTTGTCAAGGCTGAACCTGCTCGTCGTGCGGTGCTTTCTACAGCACCAACGCAAATCCGTCTCTGGTTTAATGAAGAAATTGAACCTGCGTATGCGTCTCTTTCGGTATTTGATAAAGATAAAAAATCCATTACAGATAATAAAGTGAAGGTTCATCCTGGAGATCCAAAATCTATAATTTTGGAATTGCCAGAAATGCAATCAGGACGATATGCAGTGAAATTTCGGGTGCTCTCTGTAGATGGTCATGTGGTTGATTCTGAGTATAATTTTACAGTTTCGGATAAAGAAAAAAAAGATGATTGAGATCGTTGCTGCATTTGCTCGTTGGTCACAGCTGGTAGCCAATCTGATTATTTTTGGTAGCTGTATTTTTCTTGCTGTAGCTGGGCAACAGAAAGCTGTATTTGAAAGCCCCTGGGCAATCCGGTTGGAACGCGGATTTTTATGGTTAGCTGGTATCATTCTAATTGGATTGCTAGGTATCCTAGCGACAACAACAGGCGAAGCGACTGGTGTTGCATCTAATGCCTGGCGACCAGATGCTTGGTTGGAAGTGGTGCAGCGGACTCGCATGGGACAACTGTGGGCGGCTCGTGCACTATTTGCGTTAGTTTTGCTAGGAGCCATTCTATATATTCGGCATGCTTACAGAGTGAGGTGGCACTATATCCTAGGTGCGGTAGCAGCATCATTGCCGTTGATTGCAGGCTCACTTGTTAGCCATTCGGCTGCAGAGGACATATCTGCTATCTCAATACTTCCTTATGTGCTGCATATTCTTCTGGCAGGTGCCTGGTTTGGCGCCTTACCGGCATTTCTATTGATAATATTCAGTCAGAAAGATCCTGACAAACCATTGGATTTGTTGAGTGCTGAAAGCTTGAAGAAGTTTTCGACGATTGCCTTGCCGGTAATGGTCATTTTAATGGCAACTGGTTTTATCGTTGCTGATCGAATGGTAGAGGAAGATTATCATGCGCTGGTTTCTAGTGCGTATGGTTGGCTAATAAACATAAAACTTACACTACTGGCGATCATTCTCGTTATCGCGTATCGAGCACGCGCTAGATGGCTACCATCATTCACGCAAGCAAATTACGTCGAGCAAATCCAAAGGGGTGGGCAGCAACTGAAGAAATGGGTAAGCATTGAATTCATACTTGCCATTATCATGGTGTTAGTTGCGACTATTTTGGCTAACACCATACCTGCAAAGCATGTCATGGTAGAAAACTGGCCTTATCCTTTTAGATTCTCAATTGATGCCACTTGGAATGAGCCAAATACTCCTCTTTTCTTCTGGAGTGGTGTGGTATTGTTAATTATGGCTGCTGGCTCAGTGTGGTTAGGCATTAAGAATAAATGGGAAATTAAAAAAAGGATTGGAATACCAGCTGGCTTAACAATTGTCTCTTTAGCAATAGCCTTGCCTCATTTAGCAGTGGATGCTTATCCGGAGACTTATCAAAGTACACCTGTTCCTTTTGATGCTATTTCCATCTCTAATGGATCGGTATTTTTCTCACAAAATTGTACTTCCTGTCATGGTCCGCAAGGTAAAGGCAATGGGGTACTTGCTAAAACATTTAATCCACCACCCGCTGATCTATTGACTGAGCCCCACACAGCTAGACATACAGCTGGTGATTTTTTCCATTGGCTAACATATGGCATTGCAGAAACAGGTATGCCAGGTTTTTCTAGTAATTTATCAGAAGAGGATCGCTGGGATGTCGTCAATTATATGCATGGCATGTCACGCGGCTATCAGGGGCGTCTATTAAAACCCATGGTTGTTCCAGAAAAACCATCTATTGCGCCACCTATTTTTTCCTATTTTGCGGATGATGGTTCCAGCGGCTACCTGAAGGATTTTCGTCAGGAAAAGAATGTGATGCTCGTGTTGTTTACATGGCCGCAATCACAAGTTCGTTTACAAGAATTGAAAGCATCTTATGACGAGCTGCGTGAGCTCAATACAGTTATTTTAGCTGTTCCAATGAATGATCTTGATCAACAGGAAATAATGCAGATTGCAGCGAATATACCTTTTCCTATAGTGACGGAAGGATCTCGGGAGATCAGAAATAGTTATATTCTGTATCGAAGGACACTTACTCATCCGGATATTCTTGGCGAGGGAGTCATTCCTGAGCATTTGGAATTTTTGGTAGATCGCTTTGGCTACTTACGCGCAAGATGGATACCCGATAGGGATAAAAGTGGGTGGGATAATATGGATTTTCTAAAACAACAGCTGATTCAGCTTAATAGTGAGAAGGAAATTCTTCCACCACCAAGTGATCATGTGCATTAATGTTTAAATCTGTTATAACTTCGAATTATCCTTGTCTTAATTAATACTCCAGGAGAAACTGAATGAGAAGACTAATCGTTACATCTGCGTTATTGAGTACGATGTTGATGATGCCATATTTTGCATTGGCCCATACAGAAGGGCATTTAGCTACATTAACACCACCTCACGGAGGCCAGCTTCGCGCATCTGGCCCCTTCCATTTAGAGTTGGTAGCTAAGGATGGTGAATTGACTCTGTATATAACTGATCATGGAGATAAGCCAATTGCCACGAGTGGGGGGCAAGGGAAAGCAAATATCCAAGCAGGTCAGGAAGGGAAAAGACAATCCGTTGTATTGGAGCCGGTTTATGCAAATATAATGAAAGCGAAGGGGGATTTTAAAATTACCCCTGAAACTACAGTAGCTGTTTTTATAGCTATTCCAGGTCATGAGACCCAAGGCGCAAATTTCATGCCACTAGCGTCGAATGGAAAGGGGGGAGAGCATCATCATCATGTCCATAGCGATGCTGAAGAAGATAGTGAGCATAAGCATGAACATAAACATTAATAAATTACGAAATAATTCAGTTTATTAAGAATTTTTAGTAAGTAGTAAAACAGCAAGGGATGATTTTTATAGATCTGTTCCTTGCTGTGCTTTTATCTCTGTAATCTCTGTATAAAATACAGTCCATGATAGTGCGTACACATTCTCTTTGCTTTGAAAGAGAAACTAGCGTACTGCGACTACTTTGTGATTTGATAATTACATGTTGCATTAAAAAGTGTTTTTTGAACCTAAATTCCTCAGTTGAAGACTCCTAAATCGCTCAAGAATCCTATTAATTAAGGTTCTTTGAAAGATCCATGGCATTACCAATCAGATGAGATTTTAGTGAAATAATCAAAATCTGCCGAAAGTGTTGCCACGCCTTGCTCTCAGCTTGTTTACTGTAACTGAGGAGCAGTTAACATTTTTGGCTATGAACCGTTGATAGTATTAGATTACAGCTATTTTCATTCTAAATTCCAACTGAGGAATTTAGGTTGAAATCTTCCAGGATTGCTATCAAGCTAAACTAGTCATAATTGATCGAGTGAGCTAACTCATCAAAACAACAAAATCATTAAGGGAATCTAATAAAATTTGCGAACTTGTGTTTAACCAAGATGAGCATTTTTTATCTCATGCTCGTGGTTTTGTGTTTCCTCATGTGAGATCTTCTCCTAATTTAAGCCAGACTATTACTTAGAAGCTGTTTGGAAATTCCTGCTCTAGGTTAATCGCCTCAACATAATACGGGTCATAGCGATGTAAATCCAAGTTTCATCTGTACGCGTTAGGCACTCGTAGCTTTCGCTAAGTCGGCGCGAATGATTAAGCCAGCCGAAGGTACGCTCGACTACCCGGCGACGGGGCAGCAATGTAAATTTCCTGGCTTCCCTGGGGCGCA
>NZ_FNPJ01000084.1 GCF_900107265.1 Nitrosomonas sp. Nm33
CGATTGGTGCCCTGATTGGAAAGCTACTGGTAACCATCGGCCTGTTTGAAGCCAACATCAATGCTGATGTGTTTCATGGATGGGCGATGCAGGACCTGTTGCCTAAATTGCCACTACATTCCATCGTTGTGATGGACAATGCCACCTTCCATAAGAGACAAGACACACGGGATGCCATACATAACGCCGGGCATACCCTTGAATACCTTCCCGCTTATTCTCCTGATCTCAATCCCATCGAACACAAATGGGCACAGGCCAAGGCGCTCCGTAGACAACAAAACCAAACCGTCGATACGCTCTTCAAATCCTATGCATTCTGAATCATTCTTAACTGGTTAGGCTATACATGATGGCGTCTATTGTTAGACACTCCCAGCTTCAAACGATTTATAAAGCAAGGGTTAACAATGCGTTAGTGGCTTCACGTGGTGCTTCAATTTGGGACATTACTTGCCAATATGCCTTTTCAAAATAAACGCTATTGCCTCTGTCTTTATCGGTAAGAACAGATTTCGACTCAGATAAATTTGAATTCAATTCTTTAATCTATATTCAAAAAATACTAAAGCCTTTGCAAACCTGGTTGATAAAGAATTTGTAGTAACCTTGTCAATCCAATATAACCCGGTGAGCTATTTGCATCTCTCGCCGGGTTATTTTCTGCTCAGTGCGCATCCATGAGTATTGAATATCTTTTATTTCAATTTATGAGATTTCGATTTTTGTGGATGCCGGATTTCGACAAAAGTGCCGTCTTCTTCGATTGTAATTTCAATTGCCTCGCCATTAGGTTTTCTTACCTCAGCGTCATAAACGATGACCTTCTTTTTCATCGTTCGTTTTTCAACATTTTCTATCATTCCATCTTGCGTATATTCCTTGATAGTTTGCCGAACTTTTTCTGGAACTTGGAACAATGGAACATTGTCATCGAGTACCCTGGCTAAACTCGATGTTACGAAAAGCAGTATCATTAGTGAGCTAAGTATGAGAATTTTAATGTTCATCTTGGTTCTCCTGTTCATATTGTTAATATAAACGTTTTGTGACACGCTACCTTATGCAAACTTCACGCTGCTTCAGTATCTATCTTACAAATTGCTCTACTTCGTAGTCTAGTCGCTACATAATACATTGTCGTGCGGTTAGTTTTCTTTGTCTTCTTTCGCACTGTTGTGTTGGGGTTGGTGTACTTGGTATTGCTGCGACAGGTTTGTCGTAGAATAGGGGATAGACCACGGTTTCTAACTAAATGCTGTTAATTTGGAAACTGATAATGAATTTGCTCGGGATGGGTGTTGCTACATTAACGGTATTGAATCATTTTGGAGTTTTACCAAGCGACGTCTTGTAAAGTTTAATGATGTATCAGTTAATTTTAAGCTGCATTTAAAAGAATCTGAATGGCGTTGGAAAGAACAGCCTGAGGAACTTTTTAAGGAACTCAGATATTATTAGCTCTGCTAGTCTAGGGCCTTGATAAATAACAAGTGCAGTTGCCAGCTTACATATGGTTTAATGCGAATTAAATCTCCTTACTCCCTACGTCACTGATTTAAGAAGATTGATTATGAGCAAAATTATTTCAGCAGCACTCGGAAATATAACTGAATATAGCCTAAATTGGCCAAGCACTGCTCATGGCTCAACACATGAATTAGTGATTGATGAAGCACATATTTATGTTACTGGGCAAAACATGGATCAAATTGCTAAATGCAATTATGGAGGACAGGTAGTCGACTACTACAAGATGCCGGATGGCAGCGGTCCGCATGGTATATTAATTGATAAACATGGGAGGCTTTGGGTTTCTCTGGAGTTTTTTGGTTTGGTCGTACAACTGGATGATCAGGGAAAAATTGTCAAAGAAATCGATGTGCGATTATTTGTACAAGGTGCAAAAACGCCCATTAATCCAGCCCCCCACGGTATTTGTTTGGATGCGGACGGAGAAACCATCTGGTTCACTGGCAAGCGCACTAGTACTGTAGGTAAGATTAATCCCGATAGCAGTGTAGAGCATTTCCAACTGAACAATCTGGCTGCAATGCCCATATTCCTGTCCGCAGGAGCGGATGGAAATATCTGGGGAACTGAATTGCTAGCCAGTGCTATTCTAAATATCTTTGGCGACGGAACCGTCAGAGAATTTCCTATACCGACATCAAATAGTAGACCTATTGCAGTCATTCCAGACCCATCGAGCCCGTTCATGTGGTTTACAGAAGAAGCAGGAGTCAAGATAGGTAAAATCGATTTATCCGGCAAGATTACTGAATATCCCGTTCCCGCTCTGCAGAAGAATGACATACTTGCATCTCTGGTATTCGACTATGACGACAATTTGTGGGTGCAGGTTTATGTGGATCAAAACAATCCCAATCCATCAGGGTATGACTACATCCTGAAGTTTGATAAATCCATTCGACATATTGAGGGCTCTGACATTGCTGGGATTCCATTCAGCATGCACACCTTGCCTAGCAGGGGAACGATGATGCATCGGATTAAAATGGACTATAAGGGTAATTTATGGTTTACAGAAATGATGACAGATAAACTCGGCAAAATAACACTTTGATCCATTTCTAATCGTATAAAAACTCTACTGAAAGTGGCGATGAGCGAAGAGTCTATGCAGGTAACGAAGAGTATCTCCCTCATTACTACTGTAAATATGATCACTAACCCAGGTGGGTAAGGCTCTCAGAATCAGATTCATTTTTTCTTAGTGATATTGAGACTGTTAATCCACAGGTCCTCTTCTCTTTTTGCTTAAATACGCACCACATTATCACATTTCTTTCCAGTTACTATTTCATTAGTAGAATAGGGGACAGACCACGGTTGTTTCCAAATTAACAGCGCTTAGTTAGTACCCTTACTAATCTATTTTTACAATTTCCAGTGATATGTTAAGTTCTGCTGACATTTTGAGTTTCCTTATTCATTGCTCTGCCAGCTTATGTTTAAAGCATTATTAACAATAAGATAGATAAATTGAATGATGATCAAACGACATTTTGAGACATGTTGAATTTTTGTAAGACAGAGATGTTGTAATATTATGTTGGGATTGTAAAATATTGCTCTCAGGTTTCATGGAGAATTCATCGTGCTAAAAACGTACCGAGGCAGTTGTCATTGTGGTGCAGTCACCTTCGAAGCCGACTTAGACCTCACGCAAAGCTCGTATCGCTGTAACTGCTCCATTTGCAGGCGCACGCGCTTTTGGCCGGCGATAGCCAAACCCGAAAACTTCCGTCTGCTGACCGGCGAGTCAGAGCTAACTCAGTATTTATTTAATAATAAGAAAAATCATCACTATTTTTGCAAGCACTGTGGTGTTCGCAGCTTCGGTGTCGGCAATGAAACACCCATTGGGAAAATGTATGGAGTCAATCTTGGCTGTCTCATTAATGTAACTGACGAAGAGCTTTCAAAAGTTCCTATTACATACGTTGATGGGCTGCATGACAAATGGCAGAGCGCACCAGAGTTTTTTAGTCATTTATGAAGTACGCTATGGCTTAACAGACGCTCCAGCTGGCGGGCTTGCTTTCGCTTCGCTCTGGTAAGTCTCCGGTTGAGCTAGGGCGTTAGGCGCTTTTTCACATATTCAGTTTCAATGAGTGTTTTATGACTACTACATCTTTTGATCCGACGCCCGTCGAGTTGCGGCACCTGCGCCGCTGCGTGGATTAACAACTGAGGCATTTGAGGCGAGTGATAAGCTGTTTGGTTCTGTGCTTGTCGCCGCGGATGGGACCGTCCTCGCTGAAGACCGTAACTGTATGACTTCCAGCGACCGACCCGTTACCCGGAATTCGAGTTGGCGCATTGGGCCGCAGCGAATATGATCCCTGAGGAACGAGCCGCAGCCACCGTCTTCACCCCAGGTGAGCACTGTCTGATGTGCACCGCCACTTCTACAGCTCAGCCCAGGGAGCAAAACCGCAAATCCGGCCCGGATGACGCAATCCTGCAAATCCAACTGGAAGCAACTAGTCATGCCTGCCGCGAACCGCTCTGCGGTCGCTGAGCGTGGGTCATCAGGTGGCTCATTCGCATTTTTCTCAACAAGGAGGACAACTCTATGAACTCACTAAAGAATAAACGCGCACTGATCACCGGCGGCAGCCGTGGCATTGGCGCTGCTATTGTCAAGCGCCTTGCCAGCGAAGGTGCTCATGTCGCATTCACCTATGCTAGTTCGCCCGATAGAGCCAATGAGACCGTTAAGACTGCACAGGCGTTCGGAGTCCAAGCAGTTGCCATTCAGGCCGACAGCGCTGATGCCAGCGCAGTAGTCGCCCCTGTTGAGCGCACAGTGACGGAATTGGGCGGTATTGATATCTTGGTCAATAACGCAGGCGTGCTGGCTTTTGGTCCGATTGACGATTTCAAGCTCACGGATTTTGACCGCACCCTCGCTGTGAACGTGCGCGCCGTGTTTGTGGCGACACAAGCTGCTGTCAAGCACATGAAGGAAGGTGGGCGCATCATCAACATCGGCAGTTGCAACGCCGAACGGATGCCCTTTCAGGGTGGAGCGGTTTACGCGATGAGCAAATCCGCTCTCAAAGGGTTGGTCCAAGGATTGGCGCGCGATCTCGGTCCGCGTGGGATCACCATTAACAATGTTCAACCTGGCCCGATCGACACCGACATGAACCCTGATAACAGCGAGTTCGCCGATATGCTCAAGAAACAGGTTATGGCGCTGCCTCGCTACGGCACAGCCGAGGAGGTCGCAGCGATGGTTGCTTACCTGGCTGGCCCCGAGGCGGGCTACGTCACGGGCGCAAGCTTGAACATTGACGGAGGGTTCAATGCCTGACAGATGATCAACGATCGCCAATTTGATTCGGGATCCAGGGAGCATGCAGTCTAAACTGCGGCTTCAATGATGGATAAGGGTGTTTTTTCATATCGATCGGTTCCGGAATGAATGCTTCGCACGATATAGTGAGGACAGTGGAGTTACTGAAACAGGGAAACAGATTGTTGCTGACCGCTGGCCCCGCTGGATGACGGTCAAGGTTTTTGGAGTGCTTATCCATTGCTGGGGCAGTGAAAGGATAAAATGCAGATCCTATGGGAATTGAATGGATACGATTGAACCAATCCAGGCTGTCAGAAAATCATCTGAGGTACTACGCCGACTTACGTGTCCATTCACTTTCCCAATTGCTGAATTGTTCTGCCGGCATCGGCATACTGACCAGATAACCTTGTGCCACATCGCAACCCAGCTCTGCCAGGTGATCCCACACAGCTTGGCTATCCACTCCTTCCGCCACCACTTCCAAATCCAAATTGTGCCCAAGCTCAATGGTCGAGCGCACAATCACTGCTGAATCACTGCTTGCTACCATGGGCATGACAAACGATTGATCAATTTTGATTGAATCGACTGGTAACTTCTGCAAATAACTCAGACTCGAATACCCTGTACCATAGTCATCAATGAATAACCGGGTACCGAGTTTTTTTAACTTAGTCAACGTCTCCAACGCCACCGTCGGTTCTTCCATTAAGGCGCTTTCAGTCAATTCAAACTGGATCAGCTCCGGCGGAATGCCCCAAGTGGAAAACAAACCTTGGATGCGGTCGATGAGCAGCGGATCGTACAAATCATGCGCGGACAAATTCACTGATAAAGCCCGCTCCAGCCCTGCTTCATGCCAGGTATAGCTTTGGCTAAAAACCGCATCAAGCATCCAATTGGTTAAGGGAGTAATCAAGCCAGCATGCTCAGCGAGCTTGATGAATTCCATGGTCGCAAGCATACCATGCGCGGGATGCTGCCAGCGTACCAAGGCTTCGGCTCCGCACACGCGCCGCGATGCAATATCGACCTTGGGCTGGCAATACAGCAATAACTCATTTTGCTCGATAGCTTGGCGCAAATCCCCCATCAAAGACAGGCGCCGGGTGGATTCTTCTTCCTGTCCTCCCGCATAAAAGGAATAGCCACCTTGGGCAGAACAGACATCATGGGTGGCGGCATTGGCACGCCGTAGCAAGGTATCGGCTTCGGTGCCATGGCCAGGATAGAGAGCAATACCTATGCTGACGCGCGGATCGACCATCAGGCCTGCCACTTCCACGGAGTCATGTAGGGCTATGATCAGCCGTTGTGCGACTTGAATGGCATAGTCAGCTCCGCCGCTGGGTAAGAGCAGGGCAAACTCGCTTTCCCCCACTCGCGCCAGCATATCGCTTTCCTTGAGGGTATGCATCAAGCGCTGAGCCAGTTGTTGCAGCAATTGATCGCCAGAGCGATAGCCCAAGACCTGATTAATTTCACGAAAGTGGCCAATGTTCAGGTGCAAGAGGACGATGGCGCGGTGGTGTTGTTTGGCGGTGTGAATGGCGTCTTGCAAGCGATCGAGCAAGAGGGTGCGATTGGGCAATTCGGTCAGGGGGTCGTAAAAAGCGAGGCGCGCGATGGTGGCTTCGGCTGCCTGTTGCTTAATACGCATGCGCAGGTTGGCAATGCCATAAGCCAAGTCATCGGCCAATTTGCTGAGCAACTTGATTTCATTTTCATCAAAAGCATCGGGTTCGATCGTGCCCATACCCAAAGCACCGAGTACTTCTCCATCCAAGCGCAAGGGAAAGGCGGTAAATGCAGCAAAGCCTAGCTTGATCGCAAGTTCGCGCAAGGGGGCATAAGCAGGAGCAGCATAGATTGGATCGGTAAGGATGTGCCTGCCCACGCAGGGTTGACCAGTGCGAATCGCGGTGGCCATCGCGGTGTGACCCATTTCCGTATCGGCCCAAGTATAATGAAGCGCCTCCATGGATTCTTTGTCTACACCAATACCTGCCATATACCGGATGCTCTTGTCTTCATCGTGTTCCGCATATGCGACGCCAGCTACACGGTAGCCGCCTTTTTCCACGATGACTTGGCACATGTCGTGCAACAATTCTTGTTCATCCGAAGCATGCAATAAAGTATGATTACCGGCGCTCAAAGTGCTGAGGGCACGAGTAGCGCGCTCGAATTTCGTCAGCAATTCCCCATTCGTTGCGGATGAATCCGGGTTGTCTTTATTTGACTCATTAGCAGGGTATTCCATACGTCCTCACCTCGAGGTTGTAATAATTGCATTATAGTCAGTGGTACTTTCATTTCCTGCGCATTCTGACGCGCCGCGCATAGGAAAAATAAACACTCTTTCTGTTAGGGTTAAATTAAATATACGTAAAGCCAGATGTTTAGTCAAACACGCTGCTAAAAAGATTAGAAGAGCTAATTTGATTGGTCTTCTTTCTTGCTATTGATTTACCTTAATTTTAAACGCTGGAACTCATCGCATGTAACTGAAATGAGAAGCTGACTAATCCGCAACGACCTTGCCATGACCTTTTGTCAGATAATCTTCTGACTGCATCTCCATTAAGCGGGAGACCGCGTAGAATAGGGGACAGACCACGATTGTTTCCATATTAACAGCGCTTAGTTAGAAACCGTGGTCTGTCCCCTATTATCTGTTAGGTTCGACTCCTAGAATTTCTACTGCCAGTGTTTCAGTTGATAACGAATCATTAAGCATAAATAAGCCTCAAGAACACTTGGAAACTGGGATTAATGAGGATTGTTATTTTTTTCTATGATCAATAGGTTTTAGCAAAAATTCGTTTTAGTGTATCGGCATATTTAACGTACACACGCTAACCCATTCTTCGATGGGAGTAACCTGTGATTTGGCCCATTTAAAGCGCTATTTTCGAAGAAGAATCAATATGGGATTTCTTTTATGATTCACAAGTAATTTTCTATCCCTACATCTTAATTGAGTGAGACACTATGATTCTACGAACTCGTTTATTGTTTAATATTCTGATTGGTATCGCCTTAAGCAGTCTGCTACCTGTTCACGCGGATGATTATAAGCCCACTGGCATCGATTCCATTTTGTATTTTCAGGCTGCCATTAAGGATGCTGAATATTGTTCTATGACTGTTAAAAATGGTGAATTGGTTACCATCAATAGCAGTACCGGCAAGGCCCTGAGTAACGCTGCCATGACTTGTCCTGATATGTTTTCCTGGAAGCTCTTTGCTGACGTAATTCAGGCTAAATTCTGGTCAAACTGGGCTGACGAGAATGATAACTGGCCAGCGAATCCTTATGCACTTTGTCAACCTGGCCAAGCACCTGGTAAAGATGCTTGTTGCCAACCTGGGTCAGCGAACAACGATCCTGATCATTGTCCAGTGTATCCAGGCACTCAGTACGCTACTAGACTCAAAGTTTTGACAGAGGCTTTGGGAGAAGAAGCACAAAAGCTGGCGCGTGAGCCTGCCTTGCAGCGTCATACTCGTCTACCATTCCATGACACGCTTAATCCCCTTAGTCGCATGGTCAGAACACAGCTTATGAAGAACGCTGCCGAAACATCAGTACCTTCCTGTTCTGCGGTACCGATTGATGGTAAGACTGTGGATCTGACAGCAGATATCATCAAGAAATTTAACCCATCTGATGCAGAAAGTACTGGTCGAGTCATTCGTCAGACTAATGCTGAACTGACCGTCCGCAACAAGGTATTCCACGACTATCTGTTCACCAATAATTTGTATAATGCCAACGGTGTGTTGGATGTATTCAACGTCAACCAGAAAAATCTGCAGACAGAGGCGCCTTACCGTCGTGCCAATTATTCCTCTCAGGCCGGAAAACCAGGCGCGTTGTCCCGTGTGGATTTGCCGCCGGATGCTATCATGATCAAGAGCAATTGGCTGCACCATGATCTCGCTGTTGCTTTGGGATTGCCAAAAGATCCTAAGCAGTACATCAGCAAATTGCTGCAGACACAGATCGACTTGCAAGCGCTGGATATAAGCAAATCACCGCTCACTTGCAATTTGGAAGGCATTCATCACCTCGTAGCATTCCATATTTCCTCTAAAGATATTCCCAATTGGGTATGGACTACCTTTGAGCATATTAGCCTGTCCGGCCGCTGCGATATCACAGGTTGCAATGATGCTTACGGCTATGCAAGCAGCGACAAGAATCGCCCGGCTGGTACTGCAGATAATTATGTCAAACCCAATCAACATAGCGATCAATTGAACTCGCCCAGTATCGTGTTCAATCCGGACAAAGGTTATCCGCTGGAAATGATCCGTCCTGAATGGGAAAAACTACTTACTCAATTGAATATTGGTAGCGGTAGCAGCACGAGTGAGGTTGAACCTGATCCAGAGGATATTGCTTGGCGTAATTTCCGCCTCAAAGGCTCACAAGTGGAGTTTGTAAACTCGATCGGTCAATCGACGCTATTGGGTAATTCAGTGACCGAGGCGGGATTTATGGATGGTTCGAGTTGCATCAGCTGTCACGCAAGAGCAGGTGTGGCGCTGAATAGTAACGGCTCAGCTAATTTCCTCGCGCTCTCGGTATTTGAACGCAATCTGACCGACTTTGGCTATGCGCGCAGCCATCATGGCATTCCTAATCCGTTCTGGTTCTACAACGATAACAATAGCCGACCAAGCATGCTGGTCATGCAAACAGATTTCATCTGGGGTTTTCTCAACGCTAGCCCTATCGTGTCCAGTAAACCATAAAAGCAATTCCTAGCTGTTTTCAACCTGTGCAGCTTGACTGCACAGGTTGAAGCAGATGTGCGATACGATAGCTACTAATAGATATCCATCTTGCATTGCACAAGCAATTCACGCGCCAAGTATTACCTGCCCAGGCTCGCCACCTTTAATGCGCCGAAAGACACAAAATGTTTTTACGCCTGAAGAGGTAGCCCCTAGGTTGCAGTCCTGAAGTTTTTGCGTCGTAGTAAACATCCCGCTTGCCAAGACCAGGTAGCAGTAGTAAATCGATAGCTGCTTTGGTGAAGTTTATTTTATTTGCTATATCAGTTTTCGTGGAGCTGTAAATAACCTAACTTCGAATGAATACTGATCTAAACATAAAGAAAATCTAGGGGATAGTGATAGAAAGCTGCTCGGTAGTAATCATCTCGCGCATATATCCAATTAAATCGTAGTTTTATCATCATCTAGAAAGAACGCAACCCCGATACTGTTCCTTCTATAGCCGTCGACAATGAAACCCAAACACTTTTGTTCGTAGAATATGAAGCAACCAAAGGAATCAGGCTGGTAGAGCCAGGATTAAAGTCATGTGAATTTGACCATAGATAGCAGGAAATGAGAGTATCGTTGTGCCTTTTCCCGTAATATTAATGTTACAACTTTGTCATTGACTTCTAAATCGATCATCTATGTTAATCAGATAATTATATCTGTGAGGTCTTCCTTAGATTGTTAAAAAGGGAGGAGAGCTAATCATGAGACTGAATTGGATTGCCATGGGAGCGGCCCTATTATTGATGGTCAGTGCGGGTACCTATGCAGCCAATGCTCAGACTACTACCACGATCAAGATACTTGCCTTTAACGATTTTCATGGCCAGATTGAATCACCTGGAACTTTTGTGACCCCAGAAGGGGCTAGGTCCAATGTTGCAGTCGGCGGTGTGGATTGGCTGGCTGGCTATATCGCCAAGTCTAAAGCCAAGAATCCTGCTACCACCGTCGTTTCTGCCGGTGACCTGATCGGTGCTACTCCCCTCGTTTCTGCTCTGTTTCATGACGAGCCGACCATCGAAACCATGAGCATGGCTGGCCTGGAATTCAACGCTTTGGGCAATCATGAATTCGACGAAGGCTTAGATGAGTTAAAACGTATGCAAAAAGGTGGTTGCCATCCTACCGATCTCAATTCTTGTCGCGGCGCTGAAGTGGGCGCGCCAACCGATGACGAGGGAAAATTCAGCGGGGCGAATTTCAAGTTCCTGGCGGCCAATGTGGTGGAAACGAAAAGCGGCCAAACTATCTTTCCCTCCTTCGCCATTAAGACATACAAAGGTGATCTGAAAGTTGGTTTCATTGGCCTGACTTTGAAGGAAACTTCCACTCTTGTTAGCCCAGGTGGCGTGGTTGGCCTGGATTTCAACGACGAAGCAGTTGCCATCAATGCTTTGATTCCTGAACTGCGTGAGCTAGGCGCGGAAGCTATCGTGATCTTGATTCATCAAGGCGGTATTGTGCTCTCTAATCAGGATGCCTCCACCATGAACTCATGTGAAGGCAACTTGGAAAATACTCCGCTGAAGCCCATCGTCAATGCCCTGCATGATGATGTGGATCTGGTTATCTCAGGCCACACCCATCAGGCATACAACTGCATGATCACCAACAGCATAGGTCGCTCCATTCCGGTGACCAGCGCTAACTCAATAGGCCGAATCCTGACTGACATTGACATGACCATCGACAATAGATCTGGTCACGTTATCAAGATTAACGCCCAGAACGTTCTGGTCGATCGCAACGACACCAGTGTTACTCCCAATGCAGCGATCAAGGCCATGGTCGATGGCTATAAAGCCCTGTCGCAACCCATCGCTAATCGTGTGATTGGCTCGATTACTGCCGACATTATCCGCACTCCAAATACGGCTGGCGAATCGGCCTTAGGGGATTTGATCGCCGATGCGTATTTGAATGTTACCAAGATTCCCGGTTTTGGCGAAGCCGTGGTGGCTTTTGTGAACCCGGGTAGCATGCGTGCCGATCTTATTTTTCCATCCAGCAACGCCAAAGAAGGTGACGGCAAGATAACCTATGGCGAGGCCTTCCTCGTGCAGTCTTTCGGCAACAGCCTGGTGACTATGACTCTGACTGGCTCACAAATTCACACTCTGCTGGAGCAACAGTTCATGGGCTGCACAGCAGGTTATCTGACAGGCGGTTCCAGTGGGCAACCATTCAACCTATTTTCCTCAGTTGACCCTATAAAAACAGCTGCAAACGTAGTACTGTAAAGGTTTTACGGTTGGATGAAGGAGTCACCTAATGGGTGAAAAGGATTTTGAGGAAAAAGGAGTAGTCAAGGCGGTAGGT
>NZ_FNPJ01000125.1 GCF_900107265.1 Nitrosomonas sp. Nm33
CGCAGCGAGCAACTCTACAGTAGCGCGTGCGCATGCTACACGTCCATCTAATGGAACGTCCAATAGCCTTCGCCGTTTCCTCTAACGACATTCCCGGTTCCAGGGGCAGCAATACCGCTTGTGCCGCCCTCAACTCCTCTGCTGTTTTTGCTGTTCTCAATAATTCCCGGGCCGTTACTAATTGATCTATTCCACTTGCTTTTCTTCCCATGATTTTTTCCTCGTAATTCATGGCTATATTGTTTCATTTCTTCATTTTTCAATGCAAATTGGAATTACTCTCCAATTCGATACTGTAGCGCATGCTCTCAAATTTGGTGTTCTGGTGTAAGAGGTAGTGTTGATGGAGTAGCTCTTTTAGTTGCAGAGGTGCTGATGAGCACATCTAATTCCATTTCTAAATCAAAACTGACTTTGTCGGCTTCACCTTGTCGTATTATTTATACTGTCTGCGGCTCACCTTCGCGTCATTTTTGATTTGGAAATGGAATAAGACTATGAATTATCCAGTTAAACACTGAGTCTATTAATATAGTCTGGATGGTATTGATCAAGTATTTGTTCCAAGTGCATCCGGAGTAAGTTATCGCTGGCATTTGCCGCTGCTTCTCCGGCTTCCTGCATTATTCAATATCAGGGATTAACAATTTCAGCGCTGCAGCTTATTACTAGCTTGGACGAACTCGGCAAACCCAGCGAGAAAATCCCGAAGTTGCTCACGCGCTGCTTCATCCACCATCTCACCCGATTCGTTG
This sequence comes from Nitrosomonas sp. Nm33, assembly GCF_900107265.1. Classification (GTDB taxonomy): domain Bacteria; phylum Pseudomonadota; class Gammaproteobacteria; order Burkholderiales; family Nitrosomonadaceae; genus Nitrosomonas. The sequence goes on from NZ_FNPJ01000125.1 coordinate 756, forward strand.
AAGACGTGATTCGCCCGTGATACGAGTAGTCGTCCCCCAAACCATGGGCGCATGCCCAATGTCCGCAACACAGGGAGCCAGGCATTTTGGGACAGGACTGTGCCAAATCCGCCAGGTGTCGCACCCATCACCGCAACCGGACAATTACCAAAAACCCGCACAATACTGCTTGGTGGTCGCGATAGCCAGTCGATCGCATTTTTGAATACGCCCGGGATAGAATTATTGTACTCTGGAGTAGCTAGCAATAATCCATCCGCAGCAGCAATTTGTTCTTGCAGCACAATAACTGTTTGAGGAATACCTTCGTTGACCTCGATGTCTCCATCATAGAGCGGAATGCCTTTGAGTGTCGCGATCTCCAGCATGGCTCCGTTCGGCATTAGTCCTGCAGCCATACGCAGCAGTGCCGTATTGTACGAACCACTACGCAGACTTCCTGTAATTCCGATGATTTTTATCATAATGCCTTTCTGTGATGTTGATAAACCTGAAAATAGGCTATTTGCAATGTCACTGTATAGCGCAAGTGTGCTGAGTGTAGCCGATGTGTTTCGTAATACGTATAGATTTAAAATTATCTATGGATAAGCGGCTCATGTTTAAGGTGAAAGCTTATGTCGGATACAATAAAGTACTCACTTTTATTTGTCCTCAATACTATATTTTTTTCCCCATTCATCCATTGCATACAGGATAGTTTGCAGTGAATGCTCTACCGGAGATAACGAATATTCAACGCGCGGGGGAATTTCGTTGAAATTATTCCTGATAATTAATTGGTCTGCTTCCATTTCTCGCAATTGCCTGCTTAGGGTACGGTGAGTAATTCCTGTTAAGTGCCTTTTGAGCTCGTTAAACCGCATCGTACCGTTTAATAGATAGTAAGATAATCAAAACCTTCCAGCGTCCCCCAATCACTTTCAGCGTCACTTCTACGGGACAGCAAACTTCTTTTTTTTGGCATTTGGCTTTCCTATCTCTGACAGTATCCTTTTTGTGCATACTTGCAATTTATCCTGATGGCATTAATCTACCGCGTAAATGCAAAATCTTGTTGGAGGATAATAAGCCATACAGATAATAAAATCAGATGCATCCGTTAAGAAGTTGTTACGCATCCAACGAAATCCAGAGCAGCACTGGGTTGGTGATGGTTTTCCTGTGCGCACACTGTTTTCCTATCCAGCACTGGGCTCCATGATCAGTCCTTTTTTGCTGTTTGATTATGCAGGTCCCATGGAATTCTCACCGACTGAAAACAGTCACCATTGTGTATAGCGGTGAAGTGGAACATCGTGATAGCTCAGGCGGTGGCGGCAAAATTAGCCCAGGCGATGTGCAATGGATGACGGCAGCTTCCGGTCTGGTTCACGCAGAGTTTCATGGCCGGGATTTTGCGCGACATGGTGGTGTGCTTGAGATGGTGCAACTATGGATAAACTTACCTGCCAAGGATAAGATGTCGCACCCCATTATCAAAGTATTCTGGATAGTCAGATTCCCGCCGTCAATCTGCCGGAGGGTCAAGGAAGGGCGCGCGTCATTGCGGGTGAATTCGAAGGAATTGCAGGACCAGCACACACTTTTACCCCCATTAACGTGTGGGATTTGTACTTAACAAGCAAATAGCCCATCAACCTCGCCGTACCCGATGGCTACAACACATTGCTGGCAGTGCTCAAGGGGTCGGCGCACGTCAATGGATCTGAAACCATTGGTGCAGCAGAAGTTGGTCTGTTTGATCGGGCAGGTGATTATATTCGTATCGACAACGCACACAATACAACGGCACTGCTGCTTTGCGGTGAACCGATCGATGAACCCATCGCAGGAAGCGGCCCATTTGTGATGAACACGACGGAGGAAATACGCCAGGCGATGGCAGATTATCAGAGCGGCAAAATGGGAAAAATACAGGCGCACTGACAACATAGTGATTGGTAATCAGTCAATCTTGTTGTTAAGCCGCGATCTTTTTATCGCAACCAAACCATAGTAAGACACCATAAGTCACATCAATCCCGACGAAACCCTCATGCTTCTTATCGATCACCAGAGCGGCCTGTTCCAATTGGTCAAGGACATATTTGCCAATCTTTATGCGGATCATCCGAGATGCTGCATTACCGGTTGCTGATCGAGAACTATGACAAGGCCCAGGCAGTCCAGAAAGCGAAGAACTGAGTTTGGCTTTGCTTGCAACTCTTAACAGAATCTGCATGAGAAACTCAACGATTTAAATATTTTGCTTAGGAGTTGGCTGAATCTATTTTTTAGATGTCTCATTATTAATAACCATAAGGAGTAAAGAAATGAGCAAGACTTTTAAATATAACCGGCTTTCCAAGGAAGATGCAGTTTTACTCCTGGTAGATCACCAGGCAGGCCTAATCTCGCTGGTGCAGGATTTTTCACCGAATGAGTTTAAGAACAACGTGCTGGCCCTGACAGCTTGTGGCAAATATTTTAAGCTGCCAACCATTCTGACAACCAGTTTCGAAGATGGTCCGAATGGGCCGTTGGTACCGGAAATCAAAGAAATGTTCCCTGATGCGCCCTACATTGCACGTCCCGGCAATATCAACGCCTGGGACAACGAAGATTTCGTCAAGGCGATCAAAAAGACCGGCCGCAAACAGCTTATCATCGCCGGCGTAGTCACCGAAGTCTGCGTAGCCTTTCCGGCATTATCTGCAATCGAGGAAGGTTATGAAGTATTCGTAGTCACTGACGCTTCCGGCACCTTCAATGAAGTAACTCGCGATGCTGCTTGGGCACGCATGCAATCAACCGGTGTACAGTTGATGAGCTGGTTTGGTGTGGCCTGCGAATTGCACCGCGACTGGCGTGACGATGTCGAAGGTCTGGGCGCCCTATTCTCCAGTTACATTCCTAACTACCGGAATCTGATGACCAGTTACTTCGCCATCACCAAGAAATAAGACAGTACGGAATGCGAGAAAGCGGATAGCTACCGCGTTCCGTCCGGCATTTTATTGTCTCGTCACTGAGGAGGAACTCGGCTTCAGCAGCGTGAGACTTTCCGCAAACAGTCGCACTAATCAACGTGAGTTCGACATAAGAAAAGAAGTAAAAGGAATCTGAATTCCTTATGATGAAGCGAATTTGGAAAAGAGTTTCATCATTAGAGGAGTCAGA
>NZ_FNPJ01000087.1 GCF_900107265.1 Nitrosomonas sp. Nm33
TACGATGGGCATACGCTTACAGCATCCTTGGAACAAGTTCACAAACTAACGGGTATTGCGCCAAAGGAAGTTTATGTGGATCGGGGTTATAGAGGACACGCGGTGACGGATACGGTCAAAGTATGGATAGCAGGAGCCAGGCGCGGCGTCACGGTGGCGATCAAAAAGAAGCTCAAGCGGCGCAGTGCGGTGGAGCCCGTGATCGGACATATGAAAAACGATGGGCGTCTGGGGAGAAACTTTTTGAAAGGCGCAGCAGGCGATGCCATGAATGCCTTACTGTGCGGTGCTGGCTATAACTTGCGCAAGATTCTGCGCCAACTGGCGCTTTTGTGTGCTCGTTTGGGAATCAATATTAATCGGCTATTGATTGACAATATGCCTAACCTACAACTTAGTAGTTGAGAAAAAGGGTTTTTCAGGGACGACTATATAGCATTTGTTTCCTTTCCCTTTCCTTTGGAAGTCATGATTGCTAGAAATGATCTTCTTTTTTCTTTGGTACTCTGTCGTGTTTGTTCAATACCCAACAATTGAGCATAAGGTAATGGGTCGTTGTGGATAGCATCACGCACACAAGGCCAGATAATAGATTTCATGACTGGATCAGTATTCAGTTTTAATAAAATTTGTTTTTCAATAAATTCTTTATCATTACTGGTAAGACGTTTAGTTTCATTTCTGCTTAAGCCATAGTAACGGGCAACATCCAAATGGAACTGATTAATCAATCTAAGCAAGTTACCCTTGCCACCCATGATTTGATTACCCTGCATTTTGTTATTCACTAAAGGCAGAATCAGTGCATGGGCATGGGGTGCGCTTTCGTCCAGATGAACATCAAAGGATAGCAGCACACCCGGTATTTGTTGCTTTACCCATTCCAGACAATCTTTGAAGAATGGCTGGGTGTCCTGTTCGTGTCGGTCTACAGGTAAACTGAAGATAATCTCTAATGCCATTACCTGATTAATGCGGGGTTTATCAATGCCAGCCTGAACCAGCAATACTTTTGTATGACGGTCGATTTGCTCCGCAGTATCTGTATTGGTCAATGAATAGTTGAATGGTGTTCTGAATGGGTCAATATTCCCACTTGTGCCCCGTTCAGCCTGCAATATGCGCTTATTGTGTTTCAACGCATTCAGAATGCCATTCTTACCTTTTACCTTACCTAGTCTCAGCAGGTGGCTTGCTGCCATTGTTTATTCATCCACTAACCGGGATAAGTAAAGATATATCGCCCATAGTTCGACCAAACTAAGTGATGCCACATCTTCGTTTATCTCAAGGTGAGAATAACGCACTAACAGCATTTCAAGGCGTTCCAGCCATGTTTGATCACTCATGATTCAAACCACTACGCAAGACATAGCAACCGACACGGTGTTTATCCCCATTTTCCGCTTCGATGACCTGCCATATTGTGTCTATGATGTATCCTAGTTTGCGCAGCTGTAATATTCGAGCAGGTGGGTGGTAAACACCTAATCCACGGCTTGCCTCAAAGGTATTGATGCTGAATAAACTCAAAGCCCGCAATAATCTGGCACATTGCTGCTTAACTGAATTACCGCTAAACTCCTTATTGATTTCTTGAAAAGCCGCTTCTTTATGGGGCGGTATTTTTTTGTCCATGTTATGCCCCTTGATTTCCGGTTATTGCCAATGCTGCGCGTAATTCACCGACGTTCCAGCAGGTGGTACGCGGTGATAATTTGCGGGGTTTAGGAATTCGACCTGCTTTTACCCCTCGCCAAATACTAGCCGATGAACATGCATATAAAGCCTGAACTACTGGCTGTCTTACATTGGCAGTATCGGGAAGTTGATCGAAGTTTTTTAGGGCTTCTGGAATTGAGATAGATTTAGTTGTACTAGTTTGTTGAGACATGTTAAGCACCTTTATGTTATTGGGTGCTTCACACAATATTGCATTAGGGTACCTTTACGGCAAGAGGTAACGGCCTAATAGTAGGCCAAGGGTGGGGTGAGGCCTTTACTTCCCTCTTGCATTATCTGGTCTTGTTATTATATCTATTGCCTCAGCTTCCCGTTTACTGAGTTTATATTCTCCCATTAACCAATCAACGATAGCTTCTTGTTTCATCTACGTATTACGATCAGCTATATCGAATTGATTACCGTAATAGCGTTCAAGAACTTCTTTCTGTATTCTCATTAACTTAGTCTCGTGATAGCCATGAGAAATCGTTTTATCTATCGCAGACTTATTTTCTTGAGCACCAAAGAAAACATCTTTTTCACCAATATGTTTACGAAAAGCTGAACGCCTTAATTTTATAGTTTCATAGTTAGTGCCTTGGTATTCATCGAAATTAGCTTCAAAAAAATGTTTATGAATTTCCAAATGACTATTTTTAAAAAAATATTCTTTTGCCCATTCCAAATAACGACCGGATGATTTTTGCTCCTGATAATATCCACTCATAAAAAAATAAATAAATTGATTATCAGAATCAGGAACTTTAATAAATTCATCTAAATCATTTTTTTTGTATAGTGGAACTCCCTTGAAAACAAAATCATAAATAAAAAAAACTGAATAAAGTAAACTATCTTTTAAATAATTGAATAAACCAAATTTAAAAAAATTAATATCTTCGGCTCTTGTAACTATATTTCTGATATCAATCTCTTCATAAAAAATATGATTTTCCATTACCTGAATTAAAGGAATGTATTCATTTATTCCTGATTTGTATCCATTGATTTTATTTATAAAAATCTTGGCTAAATCTTCATAATCATTTCCAAGTCCAAGTAATGGATTTCTGAGTTTTGATTTAAATGGATTTTTAGATAAATCTCCCTCTTGAAGAATTTCTTCAAGAAATGATTTTGTTAATTCTATTGGTGATAATTCAGCCCACTCTCGCACACAAGCAAAAAATTCATTACTAGATAATTTATGATTTCTTAATATATCTAACAGTTGTTCTTTTGTGCTTTCTTGATTTTCTTTACACATAGTGCCCCTTTGCACGCCCTTAAATCAGAAACCACGCCAACCGGATAAGGGTTCCCGGTGTTCACCCCGTCGGGCTAGGCGCAGTTAAACTTGATCAAGCTTTTTGAAAATTTATCACCTTAGCACCTGCTGCCAGCTCATCCAAGTAATCAGCCCACCATTGCATCATTTCCCGCCGCTTGGGCAGATGTTCAGCAAAGTTATAGCTAGCTGATACCTTGTTACGTTCTGCATGGGCTAATTGTCGTTCTATCGCTTCATGTGGCCAGCCATGTTCATGTAATAACGTACTGGCCATGCTACGGAAACCATGCCCAGTCATTTCGTCTTTTTCATAACCCATGCGCCTTAATGCTGCATTGACGGTATTTTCAGACATTGGTCTGTCGGTACTTCTTATGCTTGGAAAGATATATTTGCCATGCCCTGTTAATGGCTGGATAGACTCTAATATCTCAATAGCCTGACGTGATAGCGGGATGATGTGTTGCTCACCCATTTTCATTTTGTGGCCGGGTATGCGCCATTCTTTCTTATCAAAATCAATTTCTGCCCATTCTGCCTGACGTAATTCACCCGGCCGGACGAATACCAGCGGGGCAAGCTGTAACGCGCATTTAGTGGTATATGAGCCAATAAAACCGCTGATTGAGCGTAGCAATGCACCTATGGCCTTTGGGTCGGTAATGCTGGCATGATGCTTTGCTTTGACTGGTGTTAATGCGCCCTTTAAATCGCCGCCAGGATCACGTTCAGCACGTCCGGTTTGTATGGCATATCTAAACACCCGGCCAATATATTCCCTTGCTCGTTGCGCTTTCTCGTGCGCCCCACGGCTTTCTATTTTGCGTAGCACTGCCAGTAAATCAGGCGCGTTAATATCCTTGATCGGTCGATTACCTAACCAAGGGAAAATGTCTGCTTCCAGGCATCGTTTTATATTAGCTGCTGTTGATTCTGCCCAGGTCGCTGATTGCTTGGTGTGCCATTCAAGTGCGATGGTTTGAAAGGTGTTATCAAGGGCGTGTTTTTTGACTTGCTTATTGACGGCCTTCACTAGCGCCGGGTCAACATCCTTAATCAATAGATCACGTGCTTCATCTCTTTTCTTGCGTGCAGCAGATAGGGTAATAGCTGGATAAACACCAATAGCCAAAGTCTTTTGCTTACCTGCATATCGGTAGTTCATGCGCCAATACTTGCCGACGGATTTCACCAGCAAATATAAACCGCCACTGTCGGTTAACTTATATGGTTTGTCTTTTGATTGAGCATTACGTACTGCGGTATCTGTAAGCATTGATGGTATCTCACTGCTGGAATCAGAAAGTATCATCAAAAGTACCATCAAATTGATGGTATGTACAGATACCTTGTGATACTACCGGAAACTACCAATCGTTCTGAAAGATAGTAAATTCAATGGATTTGATACTATGAGATACTGCTTGAAATGTTTGTTTGGTGCCGGGAGGGGGAATCGAACCCCCATGATGTTACCATCGCGGGATTTTGAGTCCCGTGCGTCTACCAATTCCGCCATCCCGGCAGTCCCTTACTTTATTTTTAATTTTATTTCGGGCGAGGCGCAATTATTACTGAAAATAGCAGGCACAGCAACATAGAGCTTGTGAAAAAATCATAGCACGTGATCAAAGAGCAAGGGAGACCGAATCTAATTACAAGATATATCAAGGAGATATATACTAAAAATAAGTAATACAACTCAACGCAGATATCTGAGCATGAAGTAGATTTTTTCACAAGCTATAGTTGCAGCAATTTTGACTAGAAGAGCAACATCCTCTGAGTATCCATACCCAAGCAAAATGTGCGGATAGCTTGTGCACCCCTGTATAATAAGGGCGATGAAAATTCAGGATTTTGATTTTTTTCTACCCAGTGATTTAATTGCTCAGTTTCCGCCTCAGCATCGAGCAGATAGTCGCCTGCTTTATTTGGATAGCTCAAGTAACAAATTTCAAGACACTTTCTTCATTGATTTACCGACGTATCTGCGCGCTGGTGATGTTATTGTTTTTAACGATACTCGAGTGATCAAAGCGCGGCTATGGGGCATCAAGCAAACTGGTGGCAAAATAGAAGTGATGGTAGAACGAATACTCGATTCCCATCATGTTTTAGCAATGATACGTGCCAGTCATGCTCCCAAGATCGGATCGAATTTATTGCTGGAAAATAAAATTAATGCAGTTGTTCAAGGGCATGAACAAAATTTCTATATACTGCACTTCGCGCATGAGCTTCCGGTAATTGAGTTATTAGAGCAATATGGTAGCCTGCCATTGCCACCCTATATTGAGCGACAAGTTACACAGTTAGATGAAGATCGTTATCAGACGATTTTTGCAAAAAAAACTGGTGCAGTCGCTGCACCTACCGCGGGTTTGCATTTTGATGAAGCAATGCTAGTAAAATTGCGTGAAATGGGTGTAATAATCACCTATGTAACATTACATGTCGGCGCTGGAACATTTCAACCTGTTCGAGCTGAAAATATTTTAGATCATCAAATGCATACAGAAATTTATCACATACCAGCAGCGACGATCGATGCCATCCAACAAGCAAAGCATATTGGTAATCGCGTGCTAGCAGTCGGCAGCACATCACTGCGTGCCTTGGAAGCTTGCGCTAACGCCAATGATGGTGAATTAAAGCCAGGGTATGGTGAAACCAACCTTTTTATTACACCCGGTTTTAACTTCCACATCGTTGATCGATTACTTACAAATTTTCATTTACCACGTTCCACCCTCCTTATGATGGTATCTGCTTTTGCGGGAATGGAAAATATCCGCCGCACTTATCAGCATGCCATTACCCAACGTTATCACTTCTTTAGCTATGGTGACGCCATGCTCATCGAAAGAAAAGTATGAAATTTGAGTTGCATCACGTTGATAGTGGCGCCCGACAGGGAACATTGACACTTACCCATGGTAAAGTAGAAACACCCGCTTTTATGCCGGTAGGAACATATGGGGCAGTAAAAACTGTATCACCGACAGAATTACAAGAAATTAATGCAAAAATAATATTAGGTAATACTTTTCATTTATGGTTGCGCCCCGGTTTAGACGTCATTGAAACACATGGAGGGCTCCATCGCTTCATGGGATGGAATGGCCCAATACTCACTGATTCAGGAGGCTTCCAGGTTTTTAGTCTCGGTAAACTGCGTAAAATCAGCGAACAAGGCGTGGCATTCCGCTCGCCGGTAAATGGCGATATGTGCTTCTTAACACCTGAAGAATCCATGCGTATTCAGCGTATACTTAACTCTGATATTGTCATGATCTTTGATGAATGCACCCCCTATCCAGTTGATATTTCAACTGCAAAAGCCTCCATGGAACTTAGTTTACGCTGGGCGGAGCGATCAAAACGTGCACACGATGGCAATCCTAACGCACTTTTTGGTATTGTTCAGGGGGGAATGCATGAAAATTTGCGCGACCAGTCTCTCGCTGGCTTACAGCAGATTGGTTTTGATGGTTACGCTATTGGCGGCCTGTCTGTGGGTGAACCTAAAGCAGACATGCAGCGTATACTCACTCATATCGCACCACAATTGCCGCTTGATAAACCCAGATACTTGATGGGAGTGGGTACGCCAGCAGATATCGTGCATGCGGTCGCACAAGGCATTGATATGTTTGACTGCGTCTTACCTACACGCAATGCACGCAATGGCTGGCTCTATACACGAAATGGCATTATCAAATTACGGAATAGTCGATATCGTCTGGATACTTCACCACCAGATGAACAATGTCCCTGCTATACCTGCCGTCATTTTACGCGTGCATATCTGCATCATTTACAACGAACAAATGAGATTCTTGGTGCACGCCTGAACACGCTACATAACCTTTATTATTATCAGCAACTCATGAGCGAAATTCGCACAGCAATTGAACTTGGCCAATTTGAACGATATGCACGAGAATTTCAGGCAGCGTGTTAAAATATAATTTTTAATCTTTTTTCTTCGGGAGAAAATATCATGTTGATTAGTGAAGCCTTTGCTCAAGCTGCCAGTGGCACTCAACCTGAACCAAATTTAATGAGTTTCCTGCCGCTAATTGGGATTCTTGTTATTTTTTATTTTTTATTGATTCGCCCACAATCTAAGCGCGCCAAAGAGCAAAAGCTAATGAGAGAAGGATTACAAAAAGGCGATGAAATTATTATTAGTGGAGGCGAATTAGGTCGTGTCATAAGTGTAGGAGAAAATTATATCACGATAGAAATAGCACCTAATGTTGAAATAGTCGTACTCAAAGCTGGCGTGCAAACCTTATTGCCTAAAGGCACGCTAAAAAGTATTGATACAGGTAAAAGCAGTAAAGCGCTTAAAAACAATAAACCCCAAAAAGCAAGTGATACTCAGGAAAGTAGCGATGAGGGCACCAATGTTTCACCTGCTAGCGAATCACAAAAAGAGAGCAGCAATAAAAACTAAAAGATTCATTAAAAATTACACATTTGGTTAATTTACCCTCTTTTCCCTTTTTTATAATTCATTTGACACCATGAACCGCTACCCTCTCTGGAAAAATTTGATTATTGCGATCACGCTTCTTGTTGGGTTGCTTTATACCTTACCCAATTTTTATGGCGAATCACCCGCAATACAAATTTCACCACTACGAATCACAGCAGAGGCTGGATTACCACTATTACAGAAAGTAGAAAGTGCACTTAATAAGCATGGCCTAATTAGTGAGGGAATACTTACCGAGGGAAATAGTATCAAAATTCGTTTTGCTGATACGGATGTTCAAATTAAGGCAAGAGACATCCTGCAATCAGAGCTTGGCACCGATTACATTGTTGCGCTCAACCTTATTCCGAATTCTCCAGAATGGTTAAATAATATTGGCGCATTACCAATGTATCTAGGACTTGATTTACGCGGCGGAGTCCATTTCATGCTGCAGACTGATATGGATGGAGCATTATCCAAAGCGCTGGATCGCTATAGTACCGATATTCGCAGTACTTTGCGTGAACAGAAAATATCATCTGCCGGTCTTGATCGACAAGATTCACAACTCATCATCAAATTCAGAGATGAGCAATCACGTTCAAAATCCGAAACCGAACTTAAGAAAATATATTCTGATCTGGATTTGCGCACCCAGGATACAGAAAGAGATTTTCGTCTGCTAGTATCGATTAAGCCAGAAGCACAAGCACGTATGCAAAGTGCCACCATACAACAAAATATCTCTACATTACGTAATCGTGTTAATGAACTCGGTGTGGCAGAGCCTGTTATTCAGCAGGCTGGTATAGATCGTGTCATCGTGCAATTACCCGGCGTTCAGGATACTGCCAAAGCAAAAGATATTCTAGGGAGAACAGCTACTCTGGAAATCAGGATGGTAGATGATGAAAGCGACATCGAAGCGGCGCTAAGAGGACAAATTCCATTTGGTACCGAGCTCCTTACTGAACGTGGTGGCGGTGCACTACTGGTAAAAAAACAAATATTGTTAACTGGTGATCGTATTACAGACGCCCAACCTGGATTTGATAACGACAATCAACCAGCTGTTCACGTTACCCTTGACAGCAATGGTGCACGCATTTTCAAGCAGCTGACACGAAATAATGTCGGCAAGCGTATGGCAATTTTACTTGTTGAGAAAAATCAAGCAGAGGTTGTCACTGCACCCGTTATCCGGGAGGAAATCGGTGGTGGGCGCGTGCAGATAAGTGGTCGAATGAGTAGCGTGGAAGCTCGTGATGTTGCCCTATTGTTGCGGGCTGGCGCATTAGCTGCACCAATGGAGATCATTGAGGAGCGCACAGTAGGGCCTAGTTTAGGTGCTGACAATATCACCAGAGGGGTCAATTCGACGTTATTTGGCTTCCTGGCTGTGGCTATGTTCATCATGCTTTACTATAGAGCAATTGGTGTAATTTCTGTTCTTGCACTTGGGGCAAATCTTTTATTATTAGTCAGCCTTCTTTCCATTTTGCAAGCAACATTAACTCTTCCTGGAATGGCTGCAATTGCACTTACAGTTGGCATGGCGATTGATGCAAATGTTCTTATTAATGAACGTATTCGCGATGAGCTTCGTAATGGCTTAACGCCACAACTAGCTATCAATGCTGGCTACGAACGAGCGCTTGGGACTATTGTGGATTCAAATATCACAACACTGATTGCAGGAATCGGATTATTTGCTTTTGGTTCAGGTCCAGTTAAAGGATTTGCTGTAGTGCTGTGTTTGGGTATTCTAACTTCTGTGTTCACAGCTGTTACTGTTTCTCGAGCGATGGTCAACTTGATATACGGTGGTCATCGTAAATTGGAAAGAATTTCAATTGGCACCGTCTGGAAACCTAAAACAATTAAGCGTTAATGATAAATAATCGCATATTCGGTTTTACCTGTATCGGAAAATACGAAAGGCTGATCTGAAATAGCTAATCAGGATTCTTAAACTATGGAATTTTTTAAATTTGAACGTGATATCCCCTTTATGAGTTGGGGGAAATATACAACTACTATTTCATTGGTGACTTTTATTGTCGCAGTTTTTTTTATTGTCACAAAAGGGTTGAATTTAGGGGTTGATTTTACCGGTGGAACTGTACTTGAAGTGAGTTACGCACAACCTGCCAATCTCGATAAAATTAGATCAGTCTTTGTTACGCTAGGGATACCTGATGCTTCAGTACAGAATTTTGGTACTTCTCGTGATGTATTGATTAGATTGCCTGTCAAGCATCAACTATCTAGTGCCAAATTATCAGAAACTGTAATAGCCTCTCTTAAAGAATTTGATGAATCTATAGTAATACGTCGAGTAGAATTTGTTGGCCCTCAAGTAGGCGATGAATTACTAGAGAATGGTGCATTAGCTTTACTGTTTGTATCACTTGGCATCGTGGCTTACCTGGCAGTACGCTTTGAATGGAAGTTTGGTGTTTCTGGTATTATTGCAAATTTGCATGATGTGATAATCATTTTGGGTTTTTTTGCTTACTTTCAATGGGAGTTCTCCCTTACAGTTCTTGCTGCAATTTTGGCTATCCTTGGTTACTCAGTAAATGAATCCGTTGTAGTATTTGATCGCATTCGCGAAAATTTTCGTAAAATGCGTAAGGCGCCCGCAGCACAAATTATTGATAATGCAATCACGCGAACAATGTCTCGCACCATTATTACTCACGGTAGTACCCAAGCAGTGGTTGTATCTATGCTTCTTTTTGGTGGGGAGACCTTGTATTATTTTGCATTAGCATTAACCATTGGCATATTGTTTGGCATCTACTCTTCTGTACTCGTTGCAAGCCCAATTCTCATGTTACTAGGGGTCAAACGCGAGGATTTAGTAAAACCTGAGAAAAAACAACAGGAAGAGGCTCTACCATAGCCTTAGAGAATTGCGCCTATTGAATAAGGCAAGATGATCAGATTTGTACAATATCATTAATTGGGATGTTCAAACTGTTGGCGCCATTGGCTATCTAAGTTTCCTTATCATGATAGCGCTTGGATCGGGCTTTGCTACAGTTCCAAGTACGGTTCCCTAGTCATGATCTCAGATTTAATTATCAAATTAAGCCAACTACTTCCTATTGATATAGAAATATGTGATGCTCTGCAAAGGAACCAATGCAGAAAATGAAAAGTTTCTTTGTTCGGCATGGGTATATCTCTACTTTTATAGGATACCCTATTCCGATTGGGCGTTAATATATCTCCCTCTCTGCTAATCTCGCAAAAATGAATTTATCTATATTTGGTATTTGTATTAGTTTAGGCGGCAGGAGTTTGAGGTGTTATTCTCACTTTGTTGAGATATTACGCTAGGGTCTGTTGACATTTCACACAGGTAGCCACAGATACCCGCATGCCATGGCAACCATACTTTCATAATTTCTCTTTAGTTTGTCGTATCGTGTTGC
>NZ_FNPJ01000086.1 GCF_900107265.1 Nitrosomonas sp. Nm33
CGATTGGTGCCCTGATTGGAAAGTTACTGGTAACCATCGGCCTGTTTGAAGCCAACATCAATGCTGATGTGTTTCATGGATGGGCGATGCAGGACTTGTTGCCTAAATTGCCACTACATTCCATCGTTGTGATGGACAATGCCACCTTCCATAAGAGACAAGACACACGGGATGCCATACATAACGCCGGGCATACCCTTGAATACCTTCCCGCTTATTCTCCTGATCTCAATCCCATCGAACACAAATGGGCACAGGCCAAGGCGCTCCGTAGACAACAAAACCAAACCGTCGATACGCTCTTCAAATCCTATGCATTCTGAATCATTCTTAACTGGTTAGGCTATACAACCGTTCCGGCCAGGAATTGGGATGATTCTTTCGCGCTATCCAGTCACAGCAGCGGTACCTGCTGCTTTCAGAGGTGCTTATGAGTTACTCTCAGTGGGTGTGGCGTGGCCGCATTTCCGGCCCATTACCATAATTTTTGGGTCACCCCTCCAACTGTAAGAACTGGCATTAGGTGGAAGAGGAGAAAGTGCAGAAGAACGCGTCGTACATGGGCTTGAGGAAGCGATGGCTAAATTGCTGGCGGAAGCTGAGCGAGAAAAAATGCAGAAATGAATAATATCTATGCGTCTATGCCTATCCTGTTTGCACTTCTTCACTTCTTAAGAAAGATGAGTGCTAACCTGATCTTTATTTCTGTACCCATTGACCATTCTCTTTTTGAAACCAAGTGCCAGCAGGGATTTTCTTGAATATTTCCATGGCGTAAACTTTACCAACCTGATCAACACTCACACCTTGGGTAGCAGCCTTTTCCTGATAAATTGCTCTACGTTTAGTATTAATGGCATTAGCCTCAGCTTGAGCGCTGGAGTTTCTGGCAACTACATAACCGCTATAACTTTCACCTATCGCTCCTGAGGTACGCAACTGTTCCAGGTTATCGGCCCACACCAGCGTTCCATAGAGTGATAGTGTCAAAAGCACAGCGCTCAGGATTCCCACTAGGGATTTTGTTTTTAGAATGGATGGAAGACGTAGCATGATGATTTCCTTATCAATTTCATTTTGGACTAGAAAACATTCGGATTGGCTTCAATGTCTTTCTTCGCCTCTTCTTCAAGCTGTACGCGTATATCAGCATCCAGCTTGACATTAAGATTAATGGTGATGGGTTCTTGTGGTGCTTCGACTTTGACTGTTGGTGTACAGGCGGTGATCACCAGGCAGCAAAATATCAATGATCCCATGATAGATGGGATATTTCTTATTTGATAGGTTTTGTACACAGTTGCATTCCTTTACTGATTGATCCTTGGATCCGGGTTTCTGCACGATCGGGTAATAATCATAACAACATACAATACATACATTTTAACTAAATAAAAATTAATGTAGCCTGAATAGGTCGCGCAGCACTTTATTGGAAAGTCTGTAGCCCTGACCAATGGCCTCCAGAATCTTGCCAATATTACTTTCAAGATTAATATTCAAGCGAAACATCCGCCCCTCTTTAACATTTGGATTATTTCCCAGCAGAGAGAGAGTGGTTACCAGGTCATGCGCAGCGGATTTATCCAGCTTTAATGACAGCTCTGTATAGTGAAAGTCCTGCAGAGCCTGGAGTAATAATTTCATTTCTTTGCCTGAGCCCGCTAATAATTGTGAGGCTTTTTCAGATTGAAATTGCAGCATGCCTGGTACCTTTGCCTCAAGATGGCTGTTTCGTATGATGATGTGATCGCCTTCGAGCATGATCGGAACACTGCCATCTAGGCGACCGTTGCCAGTCAATCCTTCTACCTTAACCTGATCAAAAAAGGCCTCGAGATCGATATTATTTACGAATATCACCACATCGTTGCGAGCAGAAGTTGGATCGATGAGGGTAGGGCCTAAAGACACTATGCCGCCAAGCAAGAAAAGGTTTGCTTTTTCGAGGACAATTCGAGGCGGTGAATCTTCAATTTGATAGGAAATCACCAGGCTTTCTATGGGAATACCCAAATCAATACGCCGAATAGTCAGGGTTTGCTGGGGCGGGCTGCTGGGTGACAACAAGTCAGTTAAATTCAGTGTTGCATTCAGCCCGCTGATTTTGCCAGCCTGATGGATAAACGATACATTGTCCAGCTCAAGCATGCCGCTGCTGCTTATGCCTTTCTTGGACCACCTGAACTTAGCACTGGCGCTGACCATGCCGCTTACATTCTTCAGCTGGGAAAGATTAGGAAAAAGCGTTTTAGGTTGTAGGCCATCGACTGCAAAATCTAAGGGAGCAATCACTATCTTTAGCATGCCGTCACCGCTATCGAGCACCTGCTCTCCCATGATTCTCAAATACCATGTGCCTGGTACACCGCCAACAGCATTCATTGAATATATCTTGGATTGCCCATGGACAGACTTACTTTTAATACTGCCAGAAATGGAGAGGGGGGCAAAGTAGGGCGCTGATACTTGATGGTGTAGCTTACCGATGGTGAAGTCGGCAATATTGCCTTTTTCTGGAGTGCCAAGGTGGAGCGTCGCAGCAATATTATCCAGGTGTAGGTTTGATTGCGGTAGAGTAAGGTCCATACCATTAATGATACCTTTGCCTTGGTATTTTTTACCTGCATCGTATTTCCCGCTTAGGATCATTTTCCCGGGATGAATCTGTGCTTCAATCGCCTGAGTTTCTTCTTGTTTAACAAGTAGCGTAAAGTTTGTTGCTGTTGCTACGAGATAATGATTGAATGCCAGACCTTGCATATGATTTACCAGTTCGATATCCATCTTTTGAATAGACAGATTTAAAGGACCCTTGAGGCTGACAGCATTAAGCGGGTCAATTCTGTCGAGTGTGAGCTGCCCCGATTCTTGCAGTCCCATTCGCCAAGTACCATGGTCGAAGTGGAGCTGCAGCGGTAAGGTAGCAGAGGCTCGATGGACAACCAGCGGTCCGGCAACCAGCCGGTCTGCATCGGCATGCAGATCGAGCTTGCCAGTCCAGGCATCTGGCGAACCATGGAATGCGCCTGTTAGCTTGATTCGGTCAATAACCGTGCCTGGCGGTAAACCGAAACTTGCCAGCCAGTCAGAGTCAAGATTGGCTGTACTGCTCGTATTGAGGGCTAGATCAATGTCAGGTGCGACAAGGTAATGACGCATCGTGACATCTAAATGTGCCACATGTGTGTCATCGGAGGTTAGTAATTTTCCAGTTAACTGTGCATTAGTTTCATCCATTTGCAAACTGAGTCTAGCTTGTTTAAAGATTTGCTTTGCCAGTTTTCTACCTGGCAGATGAATATCGGATAACACGAATTCAGCCTTGATGTGTTGTGGGCGCATCGCTGTTAGTATGAAAGCAGCCTCGCCAGAGAGATTGAAAACTTCCATCTTGGGCAAGTTCAGCTTTCCTTCGGACACAGTGATCTTGCCTTGGAGATTTCCGTTCGCACCCAGGGTTGCAGTAAGCGTACTTTTGATCTGACCCGGTGCACCGCTGATTTCGGCACGCAGATATGCAGCCTGACTTTCCCACCCTCCTCGATCGAGGTTGCCTGTCAGAGTAATGGCAAAATTACCCCATGCTGAATGCAGATGAATAGTTGAATCTAGCAGTGAAATGGCAGGAAACCTGAATTGACCAGTATTTTCTCCAGACGATGAAATCATGGGTTGCAGCACACTCATCGGTGATCGTTTACTGTCCAGATTGAGCGCTGCTTGCAGACCGCTTATTTCAATTGAGCCTACCGTACCCGCGAGCAGGTCGCGCAAATGCCAGGTGACATGAATTTTGTCGATTTGCAGCTCTTTATCATTGCCCATCGACAGGTTACGCAAAAGCAGGGTGTTGAACGAGATATCCGTAACCGAAAGGGAATGTACTAGGATGCCCTGTTTGCGTAGCTGCTCGCTGATGAGAGATTCTAAAAGAGAAAGTCGAAATGCATAGAAGCTAGATACAGTTATGATGATGAAGCCAGCAAAGGCCATTAACCAAGTGGCTAGACGTTTACTCATCTTACAAATTGAGTTGTTTGCAATAACTAATAAAAACTATTGTAGCAACTAGCCGGAGAGTCTCAATGATAGTTTCTGCGAAAATACAGAGCGAGAATGAGTAACAGAAAATTATCCTTTTATTACCATAGATACAAGCAAGTGCGTTATGATCGCAATTGTTACTGAAAAATCAAGCATGAAGTGCACTGTTCAGTTTTTTATCACTCTGGTATTGATCATTTTAAGCATAGCTTCCTGTTATGCAGTTAACGTGACCATTAAAGGTGGCCCCAGAATCAAGAGTGATGACGGTAATTTTGAGATAGGACTCAATGGTCGCGGTCATTTTGATGTACATTCATTTTCTCCAGATCATGCTAATCCAGATTTTCCTCCATTTGGTAGCCAGCTTTTAAGCAGTAATGATCGTGATGGGTTTAATTGGCGCCGTACTTACGGTACGCTCACAGGCAGAATCTACAGTTTAAATTTCAAATTTGAAAATGACTTTGCTATCAATGCTAATACCCCTTTCCCTCATAGCCTCCGTGAAGCGTGGCTTTCAACTAAACTAGGTCCAGGCCAGATCACACTGGGTCAATTCAAACCTTATCGTGGTATGGAAGAATTAACCAGCTCCAATGAAATTACCCTCATGGAACGTCCATCCACTTCCTCTACTGGAATATATAGCGGACGACAATTTTTAACTGGAATCGGTTATAAGGCAACAATCAGAGATAATATTGGTTTTGGCATCGATGTCATGAGTCTTTCTCATTTTGGTTTGCCTATTGAAGGCATAACTTATGGTGGTCGCGCGGTTTGGTTGCCTATAGATAAAGAAGGCAACATTCTGCATCTTGGATTTTCTGTGAGTAGAGATACTACCAGTAAAGATTCGTTACCAGCTAGGATAGTTGATATTTATGGTGGACGTGAGGGGATAAGCAAATCCTTGGGTGTTGCAGGAGCAAGCCCAGGCGCACCTAATAGTAATAGTCAATCGACTTTTTCCGCCGAGATGGCGTATTCCTTCAGAGCGTTAACGCTACAGGGTGAGTATGCGATATCGGGACTTGATAATACTCATCAAGTAAATGGAAACACAAAGGATTCCACTATTCATGTCTTCTATATACAAGCAAGCTGGTTTGTGACTGGAGAGAATGCAGTTTATAAGAAGGATCGTGGCACTTTTGGTAAGCCGAAACCGATCAATAAATTGGGTGCACTGGAGCTTGCCGCCCGCTATGATTTCGCTGAGAACATCAATCAGAGCCTTAGTGCTGATCCCTGCAAAACGGGTACTTCAAAATGTCAGGTTCAAGTAATCACGCTAGGTATTAATTGGTATCCTTACCAAAATATCCGTTTTATGCTGAATTATTACCTTACTGAAGCCAATATAGGGAATGCAGGCTTGGGTACGCCAACGCGGAAAGATAATCCTTCAGTACTTTCTTTCCGCACGCAGTTAAGTTTCTGATCTAGAATTTACCGAACTACTGCTAACTAAAAGAAAATTTGAGGAAATATTTCCAATTAATAAAATGAGTTTGTAACGATAATCAAAAAACCAGGGGAAGCATTATTTCCGATCAGCGTGATTATTATGAAGTACTTGGTGTTGCCAAGGATGCCGATCAAAAGGCGATCAAGGATGCTTTCCGTACCCTTGCGCTGAAGTATCACCCAGACCGTAACAAGGAACCTGGGGCTGAGGAGCGTTTCAAGGAAATTGCCGAGGCTTATGCGATTCTTTCTGATCCGCAGAAGCGGGCAGAATATGATGCACGCGGGTTTGCGGGAGTAGCAGGAACTAGGCCGGAGGATTTGTTCAGCGGTATCAATTTTGAGGATATTTTTGGTGGGCTCAATTTTGATTTCGGCATGGGTAATTTGTTTGATAGCTTCTTTCGTCGAGGTAGGGAGCGAGCAAGGCCGGTTCGTGGCACAAATATCGAGGTAGATCTTTATGTCACGCTGGAACGGATTGCGGCAGGTGGAGAAGAAGTCGTTCATTTGCTCCGTCCTGCCACTTGCCCTGCCTGTCATGGTACAGGTGGTGAAGGAGGTGTTGCGCCACGCAAATGTGAAACATGTGGCGGAACAGGGCGCATCACGCATAGTCGCCGTGAGGAAAAAGAGCATCTGCTGATTCAGCAGATACTCCCATGCTCAGCCTGCCACGGGCGTGGCAGCATTATCGATCATCCTTGCCCGGAATGTTATGGCAGCGGTGAGGTCGAACAAAAGGAAGCGTTGACGGTAAAAATCCCGGTTGGGATTGAAGAAGGCATGGCGTTGCGTATCCCTGGCAAAGGGATGCCAAGCCCTTCACCTGATGGCGTTGCGGGCGATCTGTATGTGGTGGTACGGACCTGGCAAGATGCGCGCTTTGAGCGAGCAGACGCTGATTTGTTGCACACAGTAATGCTACCTCTTATCGATGCGGTGCTGGGTACCAGGCTCAATGTGCAGACATTGCATGGTTCGATCGATGTGACAGTCCCTGCTGGCACGCAGCCTGATGCGGTATTACGTGTAAAAGGAAAGGGATTGCCCGCATTCAGGAGTGAGCGGACAGGCGATCTCTATTTGCGGATTCGATTGAAAGTGCCGGAGCATCTCACTCAGGAAGAGCAGGAATTATACGAGCAATTGCGTACGATTAGTCGTAAAGTGCATGAGGAAAACCTGAATAAGTAATCAATATGCTACTGTAGTTTCTTACTCATATTTTCCTTAACATGATAAATATATTATCCATGCTTTAGGAGGCGGATGAGAATGGCTGCCAAGCTGAGACCCATACATTACCTACCCGTCAAGATACTGCCCCAGCCGGATGAGACCACTTGTGGCCCGACTTGTCTGCATGCTGTTTATAACTATTGGGGGAAGAATGATCCGCTGGAAGATCTCATTGCCCGCATCCGTAAAGTGGAAAGTGGTAGAGGCACATTCGATGTTTTTCTAGGGTGCGATGCTTTACGCAATGGTTTTCAGGTCACCATCTATACCTACAATCTGATGGTGTTCGACCCGACCTGGTTTGTGGCGGGGGTAGATATTGCTGAGCGCTTGCAGCAGCAGCGTGAGGTCAAAACAGATCGCAGGCTGCACTATGTTACCGAAGGTTATCTGGAGTTTCTTAGACTGGGTGGGCGAATACAGTTGGTTGATCTCTCCCATTTGCTGATTTATGGTCTATTACATTGTGGTCTGCCGATTCTGACTGGATTGAGCTCGACGTTTTTGTATCGTGTCGCGCGCGAACATGGACCGGATGATACGCCGAATGATATACGCGGCTTCCCCTCGGGCCATTTCGTGGTTATTGCTGGCTATAATCGCACCAAGCGTACTCTGTTGGTGGCTGATCCTTATGGGCCTACCCAGGAGTACTGGAGTAATATTGACCGGGTGATCGGTGCAATTCTACTGGGGATCGTGACGTATGATTCCAACTTGCTCGTCATCCATCCCCCACGAGCACTCGAACAACAAGCAATTGAATTACCATGAGCAATCTCATTGTCGTGAGTAATCCCCATGACTGGCCGCTGAATATTCCTGACGTGACGGTGGTGTCTGCCAGAGTGTATTTGACTGACCCGGCATATGGCAGTCAACTCAGAGTGCGTGTCTTTAATCTGTGCAGATCCTATCGTTA
The DNA here is from genome assembly GCF_900107265.1 of Nitrosomonas sp. Nm33. Lineage (GTDB taxonomy): Bacteria > Pseudomonadota > Gammaproteobacteria > Burkholderiales > Nitrosomonadaceae > Nitrosomonas. Next base: position 7,685 of record NZ_FNPJ01000086.1, read on the forward strand.
CCAGAGTCTCGGCTACTATGTTTCACTGCTGGCGGAAGCACGCGGGCATAAGCCTTTTCCTCGCGCGAACGCCATCGAGGATCTGCAATCTCCTGGTTTGGTACGATTGATTACAGAAAATCTGGATGAGCAAATACAAAAATCACTGGCGTTAATCAAATCAGAGCATTTCGAGCTCAGCATTTATTTTGGCCGCAATGTGGCCAAACATTACGACCAGCTCAGTCGCCAGTTGTTTAATTTGTTGCCAGCGCCGTTGCTGCGTGTTTATTTCGATCGCCATGATGGTCAGTGGCGTATTCGGAACATCAAGACTATTGCCGCAAGCGAGATTCCGCCGCAACATCAAGATTTTGTTGTGCAGGCTGCCACGGATTATTTTTCCGGGCACAAACCATGGACCCAGAAGCAGGTTGCGCCTCGCTACGATTTAGCTATTCTGCGTGACCCAAACGATCCGGAGCCACCTTCCAATGCCAAGGCATTGAAACAGTTTGAGAAGGCGGCAGAAAGTCTCGGCATGCATGTCGAATTCATTACGCATACTGATTTTGGCCGATTGCCTGAATTCGATGCGCTGTTTATTCGTGATACCACTTATGTCAATCATTATACATATCGCTTTTCGCGGCGAGCCGCTGCCGAAGGCCTGGTGGTGATTGATGATCCGAATTCAATCCTTAAATGCAACAACAAGGTATATCTGGCTGAGTTAATGGCCCGGCACCGCATTCCTGTGCCTAAAACCTTGCTGGTCCACCGGGACAATGTCGAGCAGGTGATCCCAGCACTTACTTTGCCGTGTGTGCTCAAGCAGCCGGATAGTTCATTCTCGCTGGGAGTGGCCAAGGTCACGACAGAAGAAGAGTTGCGCCACAAAGTACATGAGTTGCTGGACAAATCGGAGCTGATCGTGGCCCAGGAATATCTGCCAACTGAGTTCGACTGGCGGGTAGCCATACTGGATCGTCGTCCCTTATTCGTCTGCAAATACTACATGGCGCCGGGACACTGGCAGATTGTCAAACATGGCGAACAAAAACGCGATTATGTAGAAGGACTTACACAAGCTGTCTCACTGGAAGAAGCCCCGATCAAGGTAGTAAAGATGGCACTGAAGGCAGCCAATCTGATCGGTGATGGTCTGTATGGGGTAGATATCAAGCAAGTCGGCAAACGCTGTTATGTCATCGAGATCAATGATAATCCCAACGTCGATGCCGGTAATGAAGACGGTATCCTGCAAGATGCACTATATCAGCAGATTATGACGGTATTTTTGCATCGATTGGACAGGCGTAAGCAGGGAGGAGGGTGGTGAAGGCCGTGTTACCTGCGTTTTCCGGCTACGGCATTGAATTGGAGTATATGATTGTCGATCGCGAGAGCCTTTCCATTCTCCCCATTGCAGATGAATTGCTGCATATGCTCGCTGGCGAGTATGTTACTGAGGTCGAGTGTGGCCGATTGTCCTGGTCCAATGAGCTTGTGCTGCATTTGCTTGAGCTTAAGAATACCCATCCTGAGCCAGTGATTGAATCTCTTCCCACACTGTTTCAAAGTGAAATCCAGCGCATCAACCGTGAGCTTGAATCCATGAACGCAAGGCTGATGCCTTCTGGTATGCATCCCTGGATGAATCCCCGAATCGAAACACGATTATGGCCGCATGAGCATGCAGAAATTTATCGTGCATATGATCGTATTTTTGATTGCAAGCGCCATGGCTGGGCCAACTTGCAGAGCATGCATCTGAATATGCCCTTTGCTGATGATACCGAATTTGCCCGCTTGCACGCAGCCATTCGGCTGCTGTTACCTATTCTACCTGCACTGGCAGCGAGTTCCCCAATTGCTGAAGGGCGTCACACTGGTTTTCTGGATAGCCGCTTAGAAAATTACCTGACGCATCAAATGAAAATCCCCTCAACGATGGGAAAAGTTGTGCCCGACACGATCACGAGCCGTGCAATGTATGAAACGCAGATTCTGAACCCGATGTACCGTGAGATTGCTACACTTGATTCAGAGAGAGTATTGCAATACGAATGGCTCAATGTGCGGGGCGCTGTGGCGCGTTTCATGCGCAATGCAATTGAAATCAGGCTGATCGATGTCCAGGAATGTCCGGCTGCTGATCTGGTCATCGCTGCGGTCGTGCGCGATAGCGTGCATGCGCTCTATGATCAACAAACGGTATCGCTTGCAGATCAGCAGGCGATCAGCACCGATAGCCTGGTCAAGATCCTGCATGATTGCATCCGGGATGCCGAACAAACCAGGATCACTGATCAACAATATCTGGGACTAATGGATTTTCCTGCGCAATGCTGTGAGGCGCGTGAACTGTGGCAGCATCTGGCTGCCTCAGCGATGCTGGAGCAGAAAATCCAACCCTGGCAGGATGCATTAACCACCATACTGGAACAAGGCCCATTGGCACGTCGTATTTTGCGCGCTGTTGATCAGGATTTTAGCCAGGCGCGGTTAAAGACTGTCTACAGAGAACTATCCGATTGCTTGCATGAGGGGCGGCAGTTTCTCAGAGTTAATTAAAGATAAAGTAGAGGGAGTTTAGCCTCAACAACACACTGCCAAGTTCAGCTGATTGCTGACAAAATAATTGCTGTTCGATTTGTTCAAATCTGATCAACGATGAGTGTCTGGTGAAATAACTCAAGGCATATTTCGACAAGTCGAGACTCTGAGAACAAAATTCGCTCCCAGCGATCATGCCAACAGCGATGTTCTGCAAGCCAAGAGTTAACCTGCACTCATCTACCCATCAGATGGCTGGTAGGAAATGCATACTCAATGAGCGGCACCGGCCAGGAGAAACCATCCTGTATCATCTGGTACAAAAACACATTGAGATTTGCTTTGCGCTAGTAGAGGCGGAAACCGGGCGAGGTTATTCCAATTTGCATTGAAAAATGAAGAAATGAAACAATATAGCCATGAATTACGAGGAAAAAATCATGGCAAGAAAAGCAAGTGGAACAGATCAATTATAGCCTAACCAGTTAAGAATGATTCAGAATGCATAGGATTTGAAGAGCGTATCGACGGTTTGGTTTTGTTGTCTACGGAGCGCCTTGGCCTGTGCCCATTTGTGTTCGATGGGATTGAGATCAGGAGAATAAGCGGGAAGGTATTCAAGGGTATGCCCGGCGTTATGTATGGCATCCCGTGTGTCTAGTCTCTTATGGAAGGTGGCATTGTCCATCACAACGATGGAATGTATAGCTGATCCCATATAAAATGATTTAAAGTGCATAAGCGGTAAAGAGCTGCTCGATGGAGCATCCTTCCTTTTTTCTGATTGTTTTGGCCTGG